>JBEKJW010000006.1:0-41535 GCA_050011035.1 Candidatus Acidiferrales bacterium | reverse complement strand
AATTTCTTCGACAACGCCTGGGACTATCACGACGGCTTAAGCGAAGAGCGGCTCGGCGTCGCGCTGCGCGGCCGCCGCGACCAAGCCTTCGTGATGACGAAAGTTTGCACGCACGGCCGTGGCAAAGATGTCGCGATGCAAATGCTCGAGCAATCCCTTCGCCGCCTTCAGACCGATCACCTGGACCTTTGGCAGATTCACGAGGTCATCTATTACAACGATCCCGATCTGATCTTCGCTTCCGGAGGCGCGGCGGAAGCTCTCGAAGCGGCCAAGCAGCAGGGCAAAGTCCGCTTCGTCGGCTTCACCGGCCACAAGGATCCCGAGATTCACCTGCGAATGCTTCGTCAGGGATTCCCGTTCGATGCCGTGCAAATGCCGCTCAATGCATTCGACGCAAACTTCCGCAGTTTTGAAGTGCAGGTCGTACCCGACGCGCAGAAACGCGGCATTGCCGTGCTGGGAATGAAAAGCCTCGGAGGCTCAGGCGAGATGGTCACCGGCGGCGCGATCACCGCACAGGAAGGTTTGCGTTACGCGATGAGTTTGCCCGTCGCGACCACGATCAGCGGAATGGAGTCGCTCGCCGTCCTCGAACAGAATCTCGAAGTCGCGCGCGGATTTCAGCCGATGTCCGCATCCGATATGCAAGCGCTGCGCGAACGCGTGAAGTTCTACGCCGCCGATGGCCGCTTCGAACTCTTCAAAACCACAAAGAAATACGACGGCTCGGTCGGCCGCGAGCAGCACAACTTCCCCACAACCCAAAAACTCCCGCTTTGAGCCTTTTCGCGCGGGAGAGTTCGCGTTCCCGACAGGATCAGAGGCGAAGTCGTGGTGCCAAAGCCGGCTCAAGTGGCGAGAGCGTTTCGGGGATTTTCGCGCAGGGTGTAGCCGCTGATTCCGCCTTGCATCATTTGCGCGGCAAGATTCAGGATGCGGCCGGCGGCCTGGCTCGCGTTCAGTCCGCGAGCGTGAATGTTCGAAATTAGATTGCGGTTCGCATCGGTGTGCGAGACGCGCGGCTGATAAGCCATGTATGCGGAAAGGCTCTCGGCGGTAGCGAGCCCCGGACGCTCGCCGATCAGCAGTATCGCGACGCGAGGATTCAAGATCTGGCCGATCTCATTAAGGATGCCGACGCGGCAATGTCGCACGACGAACGTGCGGCCCACCGACCATCCGCGCTTGGCCGCGCCTTCGTACAATAGCGGCAGGAGCGCCGGCACCTGCGCGATTACGGCGGGTACGGACAGGCCGTCACCGATGACGATTTGTAAATCTTGTTCCGGTAGGCAGCCTTTCTTGATTTTTGCGCGCGACTCGTCGCTGAAGAATCGCCCGAGGTCTGGGCGCAGCAGATACTCGTCCTTGGATCCCGCGCGGGTTCGCACGTCGAATAATTGAAAGTGGTCGATAAACGCGGGTTCAAACGCCTCGCGCATTTTCAGCTCGGCGCGCACTGCATCTCGCGCGGCGGCGTGCGCGTCACGCAATTCGAGCTGAGTTTCGGTGCGATAGGCAGCGCCCGCTCGTCCTACGAGCAAGCGCGCGGGCGTTCGTGCGCGAACGCGCCGGACGATATCCGGCAACGCGTCCGCCGAACTGTCGGCCAACCGCGCGGACGCGAGCGGGTTCTTCCGTTCGACGTCACTCATTCCGCGATCCCTTCGAGCGAAGATTCCAGTTGTTTCATGAGCGCGCCGCGGGCCGGCGGCCCGAGCAATGCCGGTTCGTCGCCGGCATATAAGCCCATCGATTGCAGCCACTTCTGAAATTCCGGCGCGGGGCGCAGCCCGAACAGTCGTCGAACCGCAATCGCATCGTGAAAACTCGTGGATTGGTAATTCAGCATCACGTCGTCGGAGCAAGGAACTCCCATGAAGTAATTGCAGCCCGCCGCGCTCAAAAGCATCAGCAAATTGTCGGCGGAATTCTGGTCCGCGGCGGCGTGATTCGTGTAGCAAACGTCACATCCCATCGGCAGACCCAGCAATTTGCCCATGAAATGATCTTCGAGGCCCGCACGAATGATTTGCCGCTCGTCGTACAAATATTCGGGCCCGATGAATCCCACCACGCTATTGACGATGAACGGGTCGAACGCGCGAGCCACGCCGTAAGCCCGAGCCTCGAGCGTAAGTTGATCGACCCCGTGGTGCGCCTCGGCGGATAGCGCGCTGCCCTGGCCTGTCTCGAAATACATCGCCTGATGGCCCTTCCAATCCACGGCGCGGGAGCGATGATGCTCGAGCACGCGTTCGCGTCCTTCGCGCAACGTCGCAAGCGAAATGCCAAAGCTGCGATTCGCGGTTTCCGTTCCGGCGATCGACTGAAACAAAAGATCCACGGGCGCACCGCGCTCCATCGCTGAAAGTTGGGCGCTGATGTGCGCAAGGCAGCAGATTTGAGTGGGGACTTTGTAAGTCTCAACCAGGCGATCGAGCGCGTGCAGGATCGCGCTGACTGCCTCCACCGAATCGGACGCCGGATTCACGCCGATCACTGCGTCGCCACAGCCGTACAGCAGGCCCTCAAACGACGCGAGCAGAATCCCCCCGATATCATCGACGGGATGATTCGGCTGCAGGCGAATGCCGAGCACGCCGCGTTCGCCCAAGGTGTTGCGGCAGTGTGTGACGTTGCGTATTTTCGCCCCCGCGAGCACCAGATCTTTGTTGCTCATGATTTTCGCGGCGGCAGCGGCAATCTCCGGGACAATCGCCGCGCCCCACGCGTGAAGCTCCGCCTCCGTGGTGGCGTCGTCCAGGATCAATTCGCGGAATTCACCGACGGTGAGGTTCCGAATTTCCGCAAACGCGCGCTGGTCGAATGATTCCAGCAGCAGGCGGCTCACTTCGTCGGAATCGGGATCGATCACCGGCTGCTGAACGATCTGGGAGAGGGTGACGCCGGCGAGCTGCCGCTTCGCAGCGACGCGTTCGCGCTCCGAGCGCGCGGCGATTCCCGCCAATTCGTCGCCGGATTTCTGCTCGTTGGCCTTGGCAAACAGCTCACGGAGGTCGGAGAAAACGAAGCGCTCGTGCATCGCAGGCCTTGGGCGGGCTTGGGTGGCGCGCCAGCGAGGAAAGTAGCATCAATGCGCACGCAAGAAAAGCCGCAGTTCGTTGACTTGAATTGTGCCGCCACCTAACATGAGCGAAGCATGTCCGAATCGTCCTTCCACGCTGGCCAGCACGTAGCGCACTACCGCATCGTTGGGAAAATCGGCGCCGGCGGAATGGGCGAAGTCTATCGCGCTACCGACACCAAGCTCGGCCGCGACGTAGCGCTGAAGATCATGCCCGCGGAAATGGCGCGCGACGCCGACCGGCTCGCTCGGTTCCAACGCGAGGCGCGCGCGGTAGCGGCGCTGAATCACCCCCACATCGTGACCATTTATTCGGTGGAAGACGCAGGCGGCGTCCATTTTCTGACGATGGAGCTGGTCGACGGACAGCCGCTCGACCGTTTGATTCCCGCGAGCGGCCTCGCCCTCGAACAAGTCGTGGAAATTGCAGGCGCGCTTGCGGATGCTCTGTCCGCTGCGCACGAAAAAGGAATCGTGCATCGCGACCTGAAGCCCGCGAACGTGATGGTGACCAACGACGGCCGCGTAAAGGTGCTCGATTTTGGCCTCGCGAAAGATGTGAGTGCCTCCGAAAACGCGGAGGTCACCCGCACCGCCGCGGGCGTGACACAACAGGGAGTGGTGATGGGAACTCCGGCGTACATGTCTCCCGAGCAGGTTGCCGGCCGTGCGATCGACCACCGCACAGATATTTTTTCGCTCGGCGTCATGCTGCATGAGATGTCGACCGGGCGTCGTCCATTTGAAGGCTCGTCTTTGGCGGAACTTTCTTCGGCGATCCTCCGCGACACACCCGCGTCGATCAGCGAGATCCGAGCGGACCTGCCGAGCGATCTAGTGCGCATCACCCGGAGATGCCTCGAGAAAGACCCGCGGCATCGAGTGCAGACCGCGCGCGACGTGAGCAACGAGTTTCGCGATCTGGCGCGCCATTTTTCGCAAGCATCACCCGTGCAAAAGCCGGCATCGTCGGCGCTAAAAATTTCTCCCGCAACTCCTTCCGGTTCGCGCGCGGTTGCCCCTGGAAGCGGTTCCGGAGCTTTGCGCCATGACTCTGGCGCGTCGCGATCGGAAGAAGGCTTCTGGGTCGCGGTCCTGCCGTTCAAGCACGCGGGCGGAAACGCCGACCTCGCCGGGCTGGCTGACGGGCTCACCGAAGACATCGTCACCGGCATGTCGCGGTTTTCATATTTGCATGTGATCGCACGTGGTTCCACGGCGCGCTATGCGCAGGAAGTCGTCGATGTTCGGACGGCCGGAAAGGAACTAGGCGCGCGCTACGTACTTGAGGGAAACATACGGCAAGCCGGCGGCAAACTGCGGCTCGCTGTGCAGCTGATAGACGCCGCAGCCGGCGCAAACCTGTGGGCCGAAACGTATTCGCGCGCGTTCACGCCCGAAACCATTTTCGATCTGCAGGACGAACTGGTGCCGCGCATCGTCTCGACGGTGGCCGATACCCGCGGAGCCCTCTGTCAGATCATGAGTGAACCACTGCGGAGCAAACCCGTCGATCAAATGACACCGTACGAAGCGGTGTTGCGCAGTTTCGCTTATCTGCAGCGGGTCGGCGCGCAGGAGCACGCGTTGACAAGGGCAGCTCTGGAGCATGCCGTGCAGCAAGCCCCATCGAACGCCGAGGCGTGGGCGATGCTTTCGATCCTGTACCGCGAGGAGTACGCGCACAACTTCAACGTGTTGCCCGATCCGGTCGGTCGCGCGTACGCGGCGGCGCAGCGCGCCGTCGAACTTGCGCCCTCGAATCACTACGCGTATCACGCGTTGGCGTCGGCATTGTATTTTCGCAAGGAGCGCCAGGGTTCGCGCAACGCCGCCGAGCGTGCCGTCGCGCTGAATCCAATGGATGGTTTCACCCTAGCGTATATGGCGTTGCTCATCGCGTTTGACGGCGACTGGAAGCGCGGGCTGGAGCTGGCTGAAAAAGCGCGCAGCCTCAACCCGCATCATCCGGGCTGGTATTGGTTCGTTCCGATATTCGACGCCTACAGGAAGCACGACTATCGAGCGGCTCTGGAATTCGCTTTGCAGGTCCATATGCCCGGCTTCTGGCGCGCTCAATGCTCGCTGGCGATGATCTACGGGCAACTCGGAGAGCCCGAACCCGCACGCGCTGGCCTGCAGGAATTGTTGAAGATTCAACCGAACTTTGCCACCAATCCTCGCGCGGAGCTCGAAAAATGGCATGACGCCGCGATGATCGACCACATGGTCGAGGGCCTGCGCAAGGCGGGGTTGGAAATCGCGGATGTGGCGCCGGGATCGCCGAAGGGCGCGGGTGCTACGCCCGCCTGAAGGCATGCATGTGAATTGAGGGCCCGAGTGATTCGTCCCCGCGACTCGGCAAGATGACGCGGAGCGGCTCGCGCCCCGCAATCGGGGCGCTACACTTGCAAAGCTGGAAGCGCGCCCTGTACGCGGATATTTTTCCGATATGAGCACGCTGGGTGGAGGACCGATGACGCGCGAAGCCAGACTGATGTCGGGAATCATTCTCATCACGGTGCCGACGATTCAATATGGCGGCTATTTCCTGCTGACTTCGCTCGTGAACAAATCGAGCGGGTACATGCAAAATCCGCTACGCCAGAATTTCTTTCGTGCGGGTCACGCTCACGCCGGAGTGATCGTGATTCTTTCGCTCGTTTGTCAGATCCTTGCAGACTCAGCCGTTCTCTCCTCGCCGCTTCTCTGGCTCGTGCGCATCGGGGTACCACTCTCGGCGATTCTGATTTCGGCGGGGTTCTTTTTCTCGATGCTCCCGCCTTCGGCCGCAGAGCCTGGCGGCGCCATCACACTTGTCTATGTGGGGGCCGTTGTCCTCGCGATTTCGGTGATCACGCTGGGAATCGGCTTGATCAGGACTGCGCCTTCCGCTTAGAAGCCGCGCCACTTGTGCGGTCGCCGGCAGACGGCCTGCGCGGCAGGCTATCTTACTGGCGCGGACCTGTGGCACACTCGATTGTTCAAGAAGTGCCGCGTTTGCGCGCTGAACGGGCGCCTTCGCGCGGCGCCAGCCAATCGCACGGAAATACATGGATCCACAGTACATACGGAATTTCTGCATCATCGCGCACATCGACCACGGCAAGTCCACGCTGGCCGACCGCCTGCTCGAACTCACCGGCGCCGTGACGCAGCGCGAAATGCAGGCTCAGCTGCTCGATTCGATGGACCTCGAGCGCGAGCGCGGCATCACGATTAAAGCCAAATCGATCCGCCTCCACTACCAGGCCAAAGACGGCCACGAATACCGGCTGAATTTGATCGACACGCCGGGGCACGTGGACTTTTCCTACGAAGTTTCGCGCGCACTCTCCGCGTGCGAAGGCGCTCTGCTCGTGGTGGATGCGAGCCAGGGCGTGGAAGCTCAGACCGTCGCGAATGCGTTCCTCGCCACGCGCCACAATCTCGAAATTCTTCCCGTCATCAATAAGATCGACCTGCCTGCCGCACGTATCGAGTTCGCAAAAGAGCAGATCGAAAACGTGCTGGCGATTCCGGCTGACGACGCGCTACCAATCAGCGCGAAGAGCGGACTCGGCGTGGAAGATGTGCTCGAAGCCATAGTGCGCCGCGTTCCGCCACCGAAGGGCAGCTTCGAGGCGCCCCTTCGCGCGCTGATTTTCGATTCTTGGTTCGACTCCTACCGTGGCTGCGTGGTGCTGGTGCGCGTGATGGAAGGGCGCATCACGCCGAACATGAAAATCAAGCTCACCGCGAGCAATGAAATCTACGAAGTGGAAACCCTCGGCGCGCTGACGCCGAAGCCCGTGGCTCTCGATGAGCTTGCGGCGGGTGACGTGGGATTCGTGGTAGCCAACGTCAAGCGCGTCGCGGATGCGCGCGTCGGCGACACAGTCACGGATGCGTTGCGGCCCGCAGCGCCTCTGCCGGGATTCGAAGCCATCAAGCCGATGGTGTTCGCGGGACTTTTCCCCGTAAACGCGAGTGACTACGAAAATTTGCGTGACGCCCTCGGCAAACTGCAGCTCAACGACGCGGCGTTCTTCTACGAACCGGAAAATTCCGTTGCACTCGGCTTCGGCTTTCGCTGCGGCTTCCTGGGCCTGCTGCACATGGAAATCGTGCAGGAACGGCTCGAGCGCGAGTTCAACATCGACCTGATCACCACCGCGCCCAGCGTGAGCTACCGCATCACCAACACGGATGGCTCTGTGCGCGACATCGACAACCCGACGAAGTTTCCGCCGCCTACCTCGATTGCGAAAATTGAGGAACCGATTCTGACCGCGATGATCATCACGTCGGAAGAATCCGTGGGCGGCGTGCTTCAGTTGTGCGAGGAAAAGCGAGGCGTGCAGAAGAAATTCGAGTACCTTTCGCCGACGCGCATCATGCTCACCTACGAGATGCCGCTCAACGAAATCGTTCTCGATTTCTACGACCGTCTGAAGAGCGTTTCGCGCGGCTACGCGTCGCTCGACTATCACCTGTCGGGCTATCGCGAATCGGACCTCGTGAAACTGGACGTACTGATCGCGCAGGAACCCGTCGACGCGCTGACGGTGATTTGCCACCGCGATCAAGCCTACGACCGCGGGCGCGACCTGGTCTCGCGGCTCCGCAAACTCATTCCGCGGCAAATGTTCGAAGTGCCGATCCAGGCCGCCATTGGCAGCCGCATCATCGCGCGTGAAAGCATCAGCGCGATTCGCAAAAACGTCATCGCCAAGTGCTACGGCGGCGACATTTCGCGTAAACGCAAACTCCTCGAAAAGCAAAAAGAAGGCAAAAAGCGCATGAAGCGCGTCGGCCGCGTCGACATCCCGCAGGAAGCCTTCCTCGCCGTCCTGAAAGTTTCGGGTAACTCCTCCGACGACGAGGAGTAGCCGCGCCTACGGAGTTTTGTCACCCAGTATCTTGCGGGCGGGCTGGTTGTCGCAGTAAACGCGCCACTCGGCGATTTTTCCGTCACGCACCACAGCTTTCCACGCCGCCGGCGCTTCCCAGTGATTTTCTTTCGGAAGGATCCCCTTCACCGCCAGCGTTCCGCTCGCCGTTCCAAACACCGCAACGATATCGTGATCTGCTAGGACATCTTCGTGACTGACGCGATAGTCGGGAAACATCGAAAAGTAATATTTCCAGCCGCCGCGCATTTTTTCTTTCCCGGTAACACGATTGCCAAGGCCATCGACGAATACGTGGTCGTCGGTCATCAACGCGCAAATTCCGTCAGCGTCAGCCGCGTTGATGCGATCCATGAATGCGAGAACGACTTCGGCCGGAGCTTGCGGATCCATGCGAGTGCTCCTTTACTTCTTGGTGCGGATCGTGGCGCCGAGTTCGCCGCGTTCTAGGCGAACGGCAATGTTGTCGCCAATGGCCACCTGATCGACGGAATGCAGCACCTTTCCCGATGCGTCGTAAACAATCGAATATCCGCGTTTGAGAATCTCGTAGGGACTGCGCTCTTTCAGTTGGGTATCGAGTTTCGCGAGTAGAGCCTTCTTAGCCTCAATCAGTTTTGAAAAACGGATGCGAAGCTCGACTTCGCTTCGGTCTTTCGTTGTCCTGAGCTTCGCAACGCGTGCGCGCAGGTCTAGCGCGGCGAAACGCACCTGCGATGTGGCGTATTCTCGGCGTTTTCGTGCAAGCAGCCTCTCCATCGCACCGGTCAGCGCGTCGCATCGCTGCTCGATCCGGCGGCGCAACACTTGTGCGCGCGTACGAAGGTCGAACGAGGCGACGCGAGCATTCGCATCGGTTACGCGTTGCCGCAACGTGGCAAGCCGCAACTGCATGCCGACTTCAAGCGACTGGGCCATGTCGTCCACAAGCTGCCGCCGGCCGCGCAGCATCGATTCGAACTGGCGAAAGCCACGATGCGTCTGCAAATCGCGCGAGTGGTGCTTCAGCTCGGAAAGACGAAAGCGAATGTGATGGACCAGGCGGCGCTGGTGCTCGCGCAGCAGGCCGTCGAACTCCTCGCGTGAACGGATGACGAGTTCCGCGGCGGCCGACGGCGTAGGCGCGCGAAGATCGGCGACGAAATCGGCAATCGTGAAGTCAATTTCGTGGCCGACGCCGGAAATAATCGGAATCGTCGCCGCAAAAATGGTGCGTGCGAGAGTTTCGTCGTTGAACGCCCAAAGATCCTCCAGCGAGCCGCCGCCGCGCGCGAGGATCACCACGTCAGCGCACTTGGCACGCTCAAAATAGCGCAGCGCCTCAACGATTTCCGACGATGCGCCGTCACCCTGCACCTTTACCGGGTAAATCAGCACGCGCGCATTGTGAAAGCGGCGCTTCAACACGCGCAAAATGTCGCGAATGGCGGCGCCGGTGGGCGAGGTGATGACGCCGATCGCGCACGGCAGCACGGGCAGTGGTTTTTTGTGCGCCTGATCGAAGAGCCCGTCCGCAGCAAGCTTCTTTTTCAGCTGGTCGAAGGCCAGCTGCAGCGCGCCGAGCCCAACCGGCTCCATCGTCTGAACGTAAATCTGATATTCGCCGCGCGCATCGTAAACGCTGATGGAGCCGCGCACAGTGATGTGCAAACCGTCCTCGAGCTTGAACTTCACACCGCGCATCTGCTCGCGAAAGCACACACAGCGAATCTGGCTCTTCGCGTCCTTCAAAGTGAAATAAGCGTGGCCGGATTGCGCGATGCGGCAGTTGGAAATTTCGCCTTCGACGGAAATGTCGGTTAGCGCGCCTTCGAGCAAGGCACGGATGCGCGTGGTGAGTTCGCTCACCTTCCAGATGCGGCGCTCGGGCATGAGGCTAAAAAGAGAAGCTTGTTGATCCATGTTCAGCGGCGCTCAGCGGCGGAAATAATTCACGAGCCACATGACGAGCGTAAGTAGCACACTCAGCAGAATGCAGGTGACGACCGGAAAATAGAAGCCGCCGTTTTTGCCTTGATAAGCGATGTCGCCGGGCAACCGGCCCAGGCGAAACGGCAGCTTGCCCGACGCAAGCAGAAGTCCGCCGACGATGGCGATCAGAACGCCAATGGCGAGCAGCGACTTCCCGAGTTCGCGGGTGGGCTCCATTTGTGCGAGTGGCACTGCGGATATTCTAGCTGAAGTGGCGCGGCTCGGGGCGCGGGCGGCGTCGCGCAGGCAGGAATGCCTACCCCACGCCGCCCGCATCAAGAGAGTGTGCGGCCAGCAGTTACGCGAGTTCGAAGCCGGAGAAGAAGTAACCGATTTCGAAGGCGGCGGTGTCGTGCGCATCCGAGCCGTGCGTGCAGTTGTACTGAATGCTCTCGCCGAGTTCCTTACGAATCGTTCCGTGTGCGGCTTTCGCAGGATCGGTGGCGCCCATCGTGTCGCGCCATTTAGCGATCGCGCCTTCGGCTTCAAGAACCACCACGACGGCTTTGCCACCACTCATGAAGTCCGTGAGTTCACCGAAAAACGGCCGCGCCTTGTGGACGTGGTAAAAACCTTCAGCCTGCACCTTGGTCAGGCGGACCGACTTAATCGCCACGATGTGAAATTTCGCCGCGTGAATGCGCGCGAGAATGTCGGCGGTAAGGTTGCGCTTCACCGCGTCAGGCTTGATGATTGCGAGGGTGCGTTCGACTGCCATTCGATCTTTCTCCCTTTCGATTTTTCCGTGATTTGTTACCGCTTCTTCTTGGCGGTTTTTTTCGCAGCGGCCGGCTTGGACTTCGCTTTCGGGGCCGTGGACTTCTTCGCCGAACCTGAGCCACCCTTCACTTTTCCGATCGCCTTCGCGAGCGTCAGGCCGATATCCGCCGGGCTTTGCACTGTGTGAATGCCCGCTGCGCGCATGGCCTTGTATTTCTCGGCAGCCGTACCCTGCCCGCCGCTGATGATCGCGCCCGCATGGCCCATGCGGCGGCCCGGAGGCGCTGTCTGCCCGCAGATGAAACCGACCACGGGTTTCTTGACGTGCTTCTTGATGTACGCAGCGGCGGTTTCTTCCGCGTCACCGCCGATTTCACCGATCATCACGATCGAGTGCGTGTCGGGATCTTCGTTGAACAGCTTGATCGCATCGAGAAACGTGGTGCCGATAATCGGGTCACCGCCGATGCCGATGCACGTCGATTGGCCGATTCCGAGATGCGTCAGCTGATCGACAGCTTCGTACGTCAGCGTTCCGCTACGGCTGACGAGCCCAACGTTGCCCTGCTTGTGAATCGCGCCGGGCATGATGCCGATTTTGCATTTGCCGGGCGAAATGACGCCCGGGCAATTCGGACCGATCAGGCGCGTTTGCGAATTCTTCAGCGCCGCCGCGACGCGAACCATGTCGAGCGTCGGAACGCCTTCCGTGATGCAGATGACGAGCGGGAGTTTCGCGTCGATACCTTCGAGAATCGCGTCCGCCGCAAACGGAGGCGGAACGAAAATCACGGTAGCGTTTGCTCCGGTTTTCGCGACGGCTTCGGCGACGGTATTGAACACCGGCACGCCGAGATGCTCAGTCCCACCTTTCCCTGGCGTGACGCCCGCGACGACCTTCGTGCCGTAGTCGAGCATCTGCTGCGTGTGGAAGCTGCCCTCTTTGCCCGTGATTCCCTGCACGATCAACTTCGTATTCTTGCCGACCAGCACGCTCACTTCGCACCTCCCGCGAGAGCGACAACTTTTTCAGCGCCGTCTTTCATGCCTTCGGCGACGGTGAAGTTCAGGCCGGAGTCTTTCAGGATGGCCTTGCCGGCTTTCACGTTGGTGCCTTCCATACGGACGACGACGGGAATGGTGAATTTCAATTCTTTCGCCGCTTTCACAACGCCCGTGGCGAGCACGTCGCAGCGAAGGATTCCGCCGAAAATGTTTACGAACACGGCTTTCACGTTGGCATCGCTCAGCAGAATGCGGAACGCGTTCTTGATCTGCTCCTCGCTGGCGCCGCCGCCCACGTCGAGGAAGTTCGCAGGACTGCCGCCGCTGAGCTTGATGATGTCCATGGTGGCCATCGCGAGGCCGGCGCCGTTCACCATGCAGGCGATGTTTCCGTCGAGCTTGATGTAGTTGAGTTTGAACTTCGACGCTTCCACTTCGAGTGGCGTTTCTTCGTCGAGGTCACGCAAGTCTTTGAATTCCGGATGGCGATAAAGCGCGTTGTCGTCGAACGTGACTTTGGCGTCGAGCGCAACGAGTTTGCCGTCTCCGGTGACCACGCACGGATTGATTTCGATCATCGACGCGTCGGTTTCGACAAACGCCTTGTAGAGCGCCGTGAAAAACTGCACAGCATTACTAACTTGCTCGCCGGTGAGGCCAAGCCCGAAGGCGATCTTGCGCGCCTGGAAGGGCTGAAACCCAATCGCGGGGTCAATCGTCTCGCGTAGAATCGCGTCGGGATTTTCGTGCGCGACCTCTTCGATTTCCATCCCACCCGCCGTGGAAGCCATGAAGATCGGCGCACCAACGCCGCGATCGACCAGAATACTCACATAAAGTTCGCGCTTGATGTCGAGGCCTTCTTCGATGAGCAGGCGGCGAACGATGCGGCCTTCTTCCCCGGTCTGTGGCGTCACCAATTTCATCCCGAGGATGTTTGCTGCGTGCGTCGCGGCTTCATCCACCGAGCGCGCCAGCTTCACGCCGCCCGCTTTTCCGCGGCCTCCGGCATGAATTTGCGCCTTCACGACCACCACGGAAGTGCCTAAACGCTGCGCCGCGGCACGCGCTTCGTCCTTCTTGAACACCACTTCGCCGCGAGGCACCGGCACGCCGAACTTGGCGAGGATCACCTTCGCCTGAGATTCGTGAATCTTCATTCGAACTCCATCGGCTCCCAAAAGGAAGCGCTTGAATTAATGCTAGAATTTCGGTTCGCGCAAAACGCTTAAGTTTACTTGGAACCCCGAGGCCGGGGCAAGGAGGGCCGAATGGCGCTGGAAATGAAGGCCGGATGCGAAAAGTGCAGCCACGTTCTCGCGGAAGATGGCGCGGCGTTCATCTGCTCGTACGAATGCACGTACTGCCCGAATTGCGCGGCTACCTTGAAGCACACCTGCCCGAATTGCAAAGGTGAACTGGTCGCCCGTCCGCGGCGCGATGGCGCCGCATCTGCTGCCTCGAGGTGAATTCCGCCGCACAAGCCGCTGATGCAGGCCTAAAACCAATGATCCTCGACGCCCTGGACAAAATTGCGGCCGGAAAACTCCTTGCGCGCGCTGAAGCTGAGCGCGTGATGGAAGAAATTCTGGCCGGACGCGCGAGCACGGAGCAGATCGCCGCGCTGCTGATGGGTTTGCGCATGCGCGGCGAAGCGCTCGAGGAAGTTGTGGGCTTCGCGTCGGCCATGCGGCGGCACGCGACGCCGATTTTTCCTCCGGATCATCATCTCGTGGGTGCGGCGCTGGTCGATACGTGCGGCACGGGCGGCGACGGCCTCGGCACTTTCAATATCTCCACGGCAGCAGCGTTCGTAGTGGCCGGCGCGGGCGTTCGCGTTGCGAAGCACGGCAACCGGTCGAGCGGCGCACGGTGTGGCTCGGCTGACGTGCTCGAAGCGCTCGGCGTGAGCATCAATATTCCGGTCGCGCGCGTGGCGAAATCGATTGAGGAAATCGGAATTGGATTTTTGTACGCGCCGGCCCTGCACGCGTCGACGCGCCACGCGATTCCGGCGCGTCGCGAATTGCGGATGCGCACGATTTTCAATCTACTCGGGCCGCTGACAAATCCCGCGAACGCAACGTCGCAGGTGGTGGGAGTTTATGGTCCGCACCTCACCGAACTGGTGGCGCAGGTTCTTGGCGAGCTGGGTCTCGCCCGCGCTTACGTGGTGCACGGAGCCGATGGCCTCGACGAAATTTCAATTTCCGGCGAGACATCGGTCGCAGAGTTGCGCGACGGAGTGGTGCGAGCGTTCCGCGTAACGCCCGAGGATTTCGGGATCGCTCGTGCGCCGCTCGAATCGATCGCCGGCGGAGATCCGCGAACAAACGCGGAAATCATCCGCAACGTGCTGGGAACGCCGGGACGCGCGCACGACTACACTGCGCATCGCGATATCGTATTGATGAACGCCGCGGCGGCCCTCGTGGTGAGCGGACGCGCGAAGGAATTCATCGAAGGCGTTCACGTAGCTGCGGAATCGATCGATTCCGGCGCCGCCCGCAAGAAACTTGACGATCTGATCGCTTTCACCAAAGGCGAGCGCGGCTAGCTCCCTGAAACGGAACCCTCTACCGAATACTCGCGAGACAAAAATTGCGTCTGTCACAGAAGCCCGCGCATCCAACAGTCGAACTTGCAGATTTTTAGAATCAACGAATAGCGGGGCCGGAGGCGATTCCATGAGCGCTTACATAATCTTCACGCGAGAGAAAACCACCGACCAGAAAGAAATGGACATCTACTCGAAGGCTGCTGGCCCGACGATGGCGGGCCATCCCGGAAAGCGACTCGCGTTTTACGGAAAGCATGAGGATCTCGAAGGCACACCAACGGAAGGAACCGTGATCCTGGAATTCCCGACGGTGGAAGCGGCAAAAGGCTGGTACAACAGCCCTGCTTATCGCGAAGTGCGCGAACACCGTTTCAAAGGCGCAAAATATCACGTCATCTTGATTGAGGGAGTCTGAGGACAGCTATGAGCACAGCTAAAAAAGTAGCGTTGGTAACAGGCGGCAACAAAGGCATCGGACTCGAAACGGTGCGGCAGCTCGCGGCCAAGGGATTCACGGTTCTGCTGGGAGCGCGCGACAAAGAGAAGGGCGAAGCGGCCGCAGCTACTCTTCGCAAAGAAGGACTCGACGTTCGCGCGGTGAAGATCGACGTGGCGAACCCGGCCCACTACAAGGAACTCGCCGCACTCATCGAGAAGGATTACGGCAAGCTCGACGTACTCATCAACAATGCGGGCGTGATGCTGGAAAACCTCGGTGGCGAAAAACGGGCCAGCACAATTCCGATCGAGACGTTGCGCAAGACGTTCGACACCAACGTGTTTGGAACGATCGCACTCACGCAAGCTCTGTTGCCGTTGATTCGCAAGAGCCCAGCGGGTCGAATCGTGAATCTGTCGAGCATTCTTGGATCGCTGACGCTGCACGCGACCAAGGGTTCGCCGATTTATGAAGCGAAACAGCTCGGGTATGACATGTCCAAGACGGCGCTGAACGCCTTCACCATTCACCTGGCGCACGAACTGGCTAATACGCCGATCAAAGTGAACTCTGCGCATCCCGGCTGGGTGAAGACCGAAATGGGCGGAGCAAGCGCGCCGTTGGGAATTGAAGAGGGCGCAGTGACCAGCGTGTGGCTCGCGACGCTTCCTGCCGATGGCCCGACTGGCGGCTACTTCCACAAGCACGATCCTCTGCCGTGGTAAGCGCGCTTTAGCGGCCGTGCGATGGGTCGGGCGAAGTAGCGGAGTCGAGGTCGAGTAGCGCGCCTGAGATCGCAGCGCTTGCTCCTGGGGAAGGATGGCAGTTGCCGTCTTTGCCGTAGGTCGTCGCGCACCGAGCGGTGTATTCCTTTCGTCGCGGCGATTGTGCGAACTGCCACACAACAGCGAACGCCGTGCCACTCTCCGCGAGCGATGGCGCGCGATAAGCGCAGCCCGGTGACGGCGGGCACGCGTCGTTGTACACGAAAAATTTCACCATGGCGCCGTTTGCGTGCGCGCGAATGTCTCCGGCCGTGGTGATCATTTCTTTGCCGTCTTTCACGGCGATCCCCGAGCAATAAACGCCAGGCGAGAAACCTCGCTTCACGATTTCCGCGATCCACGCTTGAACGTATTGCATCTGCACGTCGAGAAGCCGTCCGCCTTCCTCCTGATCGAGGAAAATCACCGTGCCGGGCTTAAACCCGTCAAGCCAGGCTGCGTAGGCGGCGTCCAGAGCGTCCTTCTCGCCGAGAGCTCGGGGACTCGGAACCTGTTTCAGTTCGGCCTCCATTCGGCCGTTGAACAGAACGAGAAAACCAAATCCGTGAGCTGCCACGGCTTCCCGTTTGCCTTGCCAGGGATTCGTCTTCGTTGCTGGAGGCGGTGTGAGCCAGTAGCCGACGAATGCGAACGTCTTGCGAAGTTCAGCGAGATTTTCGTCGCCAGGATATTCGTTGCTGTCGAAACCAAGGTAGCTTTGGCCGGTGGTAGCAGGTTGCGTGGATTGGGCATGCATTGGCTGCGCAGCGAGAGCAGCAAGGATGCAGGCCGCAACGCGGATTAAGAGGAGTCGCGACGAAGTGAAGTTATTCATGCGCTGTAGCTCGAGAACTGGCGCTTCGATTACACCGAGAGAAAATTGCGCAGCAAGTCGAAGCCGGACGTCGTGAGCACCGACTCCGGATGAAACTGCACGCCTTCGATGCGGACTTTTTTATGGCGTAGACCCATGATCGTGCCGTCGTCGGTTTCGGCGGAAATTTCGAGTTCGTCGGGCAGCGATTCGCGCTCGACAATCAGCGAATGGTAGCGCGTCGCGGTAAACGGCTTAGGTAGATCGCGAAAAATCGTCTTGCCGTCGTGCTCGATTTCGCTGGTTTTGCCGTGCATCAGCTTCGGCGCACGAATCACGTTGCCGCCAAACGCCGCGCCGATCGATTGATGGCCGAGGCACACGCCGAGAATCGGCACCTTGCCCGCAAAACGTTGGATGAGCGCGACGCTGATGCCCGCTTCCTTTGGCGTGCACGGCCCGGGCGAAACGATGATGCGTTCGGGATTGAGCGCTTCTACTTCGTCCAGCGTGATTTGGTCGTTGCGGCGAACTTCGAGCTGCTGCCCCATCTGGCCGAGATACTGCGCCAGGTTGTAAGTGAACGAATCGTAGTTGTCGAGCAGCAGGATCATCGCGTTTTGCCACGCACTTCCATTTTATAACGCCGCTTCAGGACTTTTTCCTGTTCTTGTGCTTTTTCCCGCTCTGGCGCGCAAGCTTTTTGCCCGTATCGCTTGCGTCGCCGTTGTGCGCAATCTCAAGCGCGGTAACGATCGCGCGCGCCTTGTTCACGGTCTCCTGATACTCGTTCTCGGGCACGGAATCGGCGACCACGCCGCCGCCGGCCTGAATGTAGGCGCGTCCATTTTTCGCGACGAGCGTGCGCAGCGCGATGCAGCAATCGAGATTGCCGGAGAAATCGAGATACATGATCGCGCCCGCATAAATGCCGCGGCGCGACGGCTCGAGTTCATCGATGATTTGCATAGCCCGAACTTTCGGCGCGCCCGAAACGGTGCCCGCGGGAAAGCAAGCCATCAGAGCGTCAAAAAAGTCCGTGCCTTCCCGCAGCGTACCGCGCAGGCTGGACACCAAATGCATCACGTGCGAGTAGCGCTCGACAAACATGAGGCGCTCAACTTTCACAGTGCCGTACTCACACACGCGGCCGAGATCGTTGCGCCCGAGGTCGACAAGCATGATGTGCTCAGCGCGCTCCTTCGGATCGGCGATGAGCTGCGCTTCGAGCGCCGCGTCTTCGGCTTCGGTGCGCCCGCGCGGAACCGTTCCGGCGATGGGGCGGTAGTGCGCATCGCGGCCCTGCACCTTCACGAGCATTTCGGGCGAGCTGCCGACGACCGAGAGATCGTCGAGCTTCAGAAAATAAAGATACGGTGACGGGTTCACGACGCGCAGCGCGCGATAGATCTCGAACGGATCGGCGGCGGTGGTGGCGGAAAAGCGCTGGCTCGGGACCACCTGAAAAATGTCGCCGGCGCGAATGTATTCCTTGGCTTTCTCGACTGCCGCCATATACGCCGGCTTCGTGAAATTCGATTCCACTTGGAGCGGTTTGGCGGATTTCACGTTGCTCTTACGCGGTAGCGGCCCATCGAGTTTGCGGCGCGTGCGCGTGATTTCGCGAACGGCTGCATCGTATTTTTCGCGGAGCGTGCCGGGGCCGTCGGTGAAAACGTTTTGGATGATCCACACGCGATGGCGAACGTGATCGAATGCGACGAGGCCGAGGTAGAACATCATCACGGAATCGTCGATGTGCAGCTCGTCGCGGCCGCTCGCCGGAATCTTTTCGATCAGGCGAACCATGTCGTACGAGAAGTAACCGATCGCGCCGGCAATAAGCGGAGGCAAGCCGGGAACACGAACAGGATGGTAGCGCGCGACCAGGCCGCGCAGCTCAGCGATGGGATCCCCTTGTGAGCCATTCGCATGCGCACCGAGCTTGCGCACTTTGCCGCGTCGATCGGTGATCGTGGATTCACGGCCGCGCGAGCGAAACACTTCCTCGGGATTCGCGCCGGTGAAGGTGTAGCGCGCGATGTTCTCGCCGCCTTCGACGCTTTCCAGCAGGAACGAATACTTCGAGCCGTGCGCGAGTCGTAGGTGCGCTCCAACAGGTGTGAGCAGGTCCGCGGTGTAGTTCTCGTAGACGGGAACGAGGTTGCCCTCGCGCGCAAGCTTCGAAAACGTTTCAAAGTCGGGCTGAATCATCGAGTCGTTCCAGCGTCACTTGCGCTTGGGCTTTTCGTTCGCCGCGAGCGCACGCTTTATGGCGGCGAGCATAGGAGCCACGGGCGCGCGGCGACCGGTCCAGATTTCCCACTGCGCGATGCCCTGCGCTACAAACATGTCGAGACCGGATACGGTTTCGATGCCGCGGCGCTGCGCGAGTTGTAAAAGCTTTGTAACTTGCGGGCGGTAGATCAGATCGAAGACGAGTTGCGTATTCAGTTCGGCGGCTTCGAGCGACGACGCGGATTCATGCGGATACATGCCGACAGGCGTAGTGTTGACGATGGCGTCGAAGAATTGTCCGCGGATTTTCCCGCGCGCAACGGCGTCGCCATTCACGGCGCGCGCCAGAGCCTCGGCTTGCTGCGGTCGGCGCGCGGTAATCGAGACGAGTGAACCGGCCTGCGCAAGCGCGTAAGCGACGGCGCGCGCCGCGCCACCGGCGCCGACGATCAGCACGCGGCTACCCTGAAACGGCATCCGCTTATCGAGCGCCCGGAGCACGCCGACGTAGTCCGTGTTCAAGCCGTGGAGCTTGCCGTTTGCTCCGACCGCCACCGTATTCACCGCGCCGATCGCTTCAGCCATCGGGTCGACGCTATCGAGGTGCCGCATGATCTCTTGTTTGTGCGGCAGCGTGACTGCAAAGCCGCGTATGCCAAGCGGCTTAATCGCGCCAAGAAAATCCTTCAAGTCGCGCACAAGAAACGGCAGAAAGACGGCGTCGATTTTCGCAGCCTGGAAACCGGCGTTGTGTAGACGCGGCGAAAGCGAGTGGCCGATCGGGTCACCGATCACACCGAAGACTCGCGATTTCCGAGTGAGCCTATCGGCGCGGTAAAGCTGCGTCATTAAATCGAGCGGAACCTGGCCGGGCGCGGTGTCTTGTTCCACAGGCGCGAAAGCGAGCGCGCTGCCCTGTCGCAGCGCGAGCACTCGCGCCGGTAGAGCCGCTTCGCCCATCGGGACCGCGACAAAATTCGACCGCCCACGAGCGAGGTCGATCACCTTCACGCTTTCGGCGATCGTGTCGGCCTGGACGGCGAGCTTCAAAGCATCCGGCTTGTACGCCGCGAGGGATGCGACAACTTTTTTCAAATTGGCCGGCGCCTTCCGAAAGTAGTGAGTCGAGAGCAACTGGCGACCTTCGCCGACGAGAACGTCGACGAGGCCCCGCGGCGCGATCGACGCGGTTTCAATGTCGAGGTCGTACCAAGTGCATCCAGCCCGCAACGCCTCAGCCAAATAAATGAGCTGGTTGGCCGCCGAGCCACGGTACTTCCCTCCCGCACCCGTGCGACGGCACGTAGCGATCATCGTCGGGCGGACGCGCTTCTTGCCGAGCCCGTCGAGGAAGCGCGTAATTTCACGATCGTCCTTCAGGTAATCGAGCCGCAACTCGACGGTTCGGGCGAACTCGAGCGCGCGGTCCAGCTGCTTTAACGCGGCTTTAGCGTCTGCAGCGGCGACTACCGCACATATCTTCGAAGGTGAAATCATGGCGAAAGAGAAAAGCAGGCGAGGCCGGGGAAACGGGCCAAACCTGTCCTATCGTACAGGCAGGACAAGGGTTCCACCAAGCGGTACCCGATACGAAAACGTCCCGGAATGTGGCGTTGACGCGTCCTAGTACGCCTATTACAGTTGCTCCATTGGGGATGTAACGTCGTTGCGCCCGTGCTGTGGCGCCTGGATTTCCAAAGGAGTGAGCATCATGCGTCGGACACTTGTCCTTACCGGACTGCTTTTCAGCCTCTATGGCGCTGCCGCGGTGGCCCAAACCAGCCCCGCGAGCCCGCGCCCGCAGGATCTCTACTGCAGCGGTACGATCACGAATGAGGATGTCCCGCGCGACACCTACGTGATCACCGGTGAAGGCTCGAACTACAAGATCACGTTCACTGAGGGCGATTACGTTTACCTCAATAAGGGCGCGGCCGAGGGTTTGAAGGTTGGAGACGTCTTCTCCGCCATCCGCAAGGTCGAAGACCCGACGGAGGAAGACTGGTCCAAGTGGCAATCGCAGATCATCCGCCGCATGGGCACCTGGTGGGAGGATGAAGGTCGCGTGACGGTCGTCGTCGTGAACCCGAACACCGCGATCGCTCAAGTTTCGAATACCTGCAACTACCTGCAGCGCGGCGACACGCTGCTGCCGTTCAAAGAACGCCTCGCGCCGCCGCTGAAGTCTGAAGCGAACTTCGATCGCTTCGCACCGGCGAGCGGAAAAGCCATGGCGATGGTGATGATCGGCAAAGCGTTTCAAATTTCGTTTGGCACAAACGACGTGTTCTTCGTGAACCTGGGTGCCGCGCAAGGCGTGAAAGTTGGCGACTACTTCCGCATCTTCCGCTACACCGGCACGCAGCACGAGACGGCGTACCAGACCCGCGATGCCGCGTTCGACCTGGCATCGAACGACACGATCTACGGCCGCGTCTACGGATTCGGGGTGACCGGCGACAAGAAGAAGTGGAAGTGGGACAACACGCCGCGCGAAGTGATCGGCGAAGGCATCGTGCTCCGCACCGGCACCAACTCCGCGACGATCCTGACCACATACGCACTGCGCGACTTCTACGTCGGCGACTACGTGGAAATCGAATAACGCCAAAAACACAGAGTATTACGGGAATTCGAGGCCCGGATGCGTAAGCGTCCGGGCTTTTTATTTTTGTGGCTAGCGCGCAGCTGAAAACGAACGAGCGGTTAACGGATGGTGTCTTTAACGAGCAGCGCGTCCTGCGCTTTCTCTTTCGCTTCCAGAATGCCAAGTCGGCTGCGGCGCGCCTGCACGCGATCGTTGATCTGGCTCCAGAACATCTGGAAGTAGTGCGCGGCGGACGCAACAGCGCTGATCACAACAAGCCACAAAAGCGCGACACCGACCGGCTTCAGCACCGGATGGTTGGCCGTGAGAATCACAATGCATCCGGCGATGACCTGCAAAATCATTTTCGTCTTCCCGAGCGGCGACGCCGGAATCACTAGCCCTTCCACCGATGCGATTTCGCGCAGGCCCATCACAACGAATTCGCGCCCGATGACGATCACCACCATCCACGCCTGGATCAGTCCCATTTCCACCAGGGAGATATACGCAGCGGAAATCAGCAGCTTGTCGGCAATGGGATCGAGCAGAATTCCGAGCGTGGTGATTTCCTTGCGGCGGCGCGCGATGTAGCCATCCATCACGTCGGTGGCGGCAGCGCCCAGCAGAATCAAAACGCCCCAGATCTCGAAATGAATCGGCAGGCCGAGCAGATCAATATTCGGCTGGCGGGTAAGGAGTACGACCACAAGGATAGGAACGAAGAAAATCCGCAGAGTGGTCAGGCTGTTAGGCAGATTCATTTCGCTCTCGGATTGGTTCCTCGGTGTTGTGAGGGGGCAACATCGCGGCCCACAGGCACTATAGTCCGCGCTCAGAATCGAGTCAACGGTACGGAAGAGCAGCTAAAACGCACGTGGGACGAGCCGCCCTTCGAGTTCGATAAATCCGTATGGGAGTAACTACTAAGGCGACGGGGTGCCGCATATCTGTGCAAATCCGCAAATCCACAAAAGAGCCGGAAATAGCGGGGTTTAGAGGTCACACTGCACTAACATTGGGCAACAAGCCTATATTCATCAGTAATTTAGAAGCCCATCGAACTGGCTCGCGCATGGGCCCGGAATCCGGCGGTCGACGCGGTTCTCGGTCCCTAAACGGTCCTTTTCCACAGAGATTTCCTCAGGGGTCGGTACACCCCAGGGCCTTATTGCTGAGGGGGTTACGGGCGCAAACGGCTCGGATACGGCCCGAAAATCCTCGCGCGGGTGGGGAAGCTACGAGACGGTCGCGTGGCCGTTTGTCGAAGCCGCCGGAATGTGCTGCGCTGGAGCGGTAGCGAATTCTTCAAGGTAACGCGCTGACGATTCCGGCAACTCCGCGTCGATGTGCAGGAATCCATCGAGCATCTCGGATTTCAAGACGCGGCCACTGGCGTGAACGATCGAGATGTGTCGTCCATCGGAAATTGGAATTTTGAGTTGCACGTGCATAAGCGGATCGACTGGCAAGACCGCATCGATGCGCGCCAGAAGTTCCGGCAAACCCACGCCCGTTGCAGCCGAAGTGAAAATTTTGTTTTCGTTGCGGCCGTTGGCTTTCGCCAGCAGCTCAAGATCTTCGGGCGCCAACGCGTCGATCTTGTTGAACACTTGAATGCGCGGCCGGTCTTCCACGCCGAGGTCGGCCAGAATTTTCAGTACCTCAGCGTCCTGCTCGGCGTGATGCGGATTCGAAACGTCGGTGACGTGGAGAATCAGCGCGGCTTCCTGAACTTCTTCGAGCGTGGCGCGGAAGGCGGCGATCAGATCGTGCGGCAGATCGCGCAGAAATCCTACTGTGTCCGATAGCAGTGCGCGGCGGCGTGACGGCAATTTCACAGCGCGCACCGTGGGATCGAGCGTCGCGAACATCTTTTCCGACGTGAGCACGCTTGCGTGCGTGAGCGCGTTAAAGAGCGTGGACTTCCCGGCGTTGGTGTAGCCGACCAGAGCGATCATCCCGAGCGGAACGGCCTGGCGCGCGCGGCGGCGCGTGGTGCGTTGGCGTCGAACGGTTTCGATCGCTTCCTTGATTTTGCTCACACGGTCGCGAATGCGCCGACGATCGGTTTCAAGTTTTTGTTCGCCAGGTCCTCGGGTGCCGATTCCGCCGCCCAGACGGGAAAGCTGTTCGTTACGTCCTGTGAGGCGCGGCAACAAATAGTTGAGCTGCGCGAGCTCGACCTGTAGCTGGCCTTCGCGCGTGCGTGCGTGTACAGCGAAAATATCGAGAATGAGTTGTGTGCGATCGATCACGCGGGTGCCGATGCCGCGCTCCATGTTGCGGAGTTGCACGGGAGTCAGGTCGTGATCGACGATCACGAGCGGAACATTTTGCGATTCGGCTTCGGCGCGAATTTCGTCGAGCTTACCGCGTCCCACGAGCGTGGCGGGATCAAGCGCGTCGCGGACCTGCAGAAGCGTGCCACTGATTTTCGCGCCCGCGCTGATCGCGAGTTCTTCAAGCTCGTTGAGCGAATCGCGGCCAACGGCGCCCGGATTCGACGTACGCCCGCGCGAGGTTTTCTTCAAACCCACGCCAACTAGAAGGACTCGTTCACGATTATCGACGGACTGGGCTGATCTCATGCGGTGCGAATTCCGAGCGCGGCCAGAGGTACGGTGAATGCGGTGCGGTTCATTCGTCCAACACAGTATACGCCGATTGCGGCTGGCATGTGAATGGTGCAAAAAACCGCGCAAATGCGCGATTTCAGCGGTGTACTAGGTGGTAGCGGGAGAGGAATGTTGCGAAGCCGCGAGGATCAGGTCGGAGAGAAATTCGCCGAGGCTGCGGCCGTTGGACTGAAATTCAGTGTCACGCGTCACGCGATCGAGCCAGCCAAGGTAAACAAGCAACGCAAGGTCCGACCAGGACGCGGCGGATGGCGCAGTGAAGCCGATGTCGCGCAAGACGCTGGCGATATGCGCGGTCCGTTTTTTGTCGATGCCCGAGATGCGCGTCGAAATTCGCGTCGACATTCCTTCATCGCGCTGCGCCCAGCTACGCACGGCGCCTTCGAGGCGAGCATGATTCAAATCGGCACAGTGTTCGACGAATCGCGCCCAGCGCGCAGCGGCACGCATCTTCACATCCGTCGCCGCGAGCCACTCAGTTTCATCGGCTTCCCAGCGGTCTAGTACGCATGTGAGTAAGTCCTCGCGATCCCGGAAATGCCAGTAGAAGCTGCCCTTGCTGACGCCGAGATCGCGCGCAAGAAGCTCGATGCGCACCGACTCGATGCCTTCGTTGGCCAGGCGCGCAAGCGCGGCCCGGATCCAATTATCCGGCTGCAGAGGTGCAGTTTTAAGAGTGGCTGCGGTTTGCATTGCGGTAAGACGTGACGCGGCACGATATCCGACGGCAATGTGCGCGTCAAGAGTTTCAGCTCGCTTGCAAAAATTTAAACATTTGCTTTTTTCGGACAAATTCGCATTGGGTTAAATTGAAATGAATTTTCGTGCGTCGATTTCCACAGGCTCGTCGCCGCCCAATCCTTCAATCCAGTGCACGTTCGCTTCCCGACGGAACCACGTTTGTTGGCGCTTGGCGAAATGGCGCGTCGATTTGCGAATATTCTCGAGTGCTTCTTCCTTCCTCAGCTTTCCGTTCAAGTAGTCGCGCCACTGCGAGTAGCCGATGAATTGGAACGCCTTCGCGGATTCGGGCACCCCGCTACTTATAAGATGCCGGACCTCGTCGATCCAGCCCGCGGCAATCATCTCGTCGATGCGCTCGTGGATGCGCGCGTAGAGCGTCGGACGTGGCGGCGCGAGCCCGATTTTTACGATTGCGTATCCCTTCAGCGGAGCGCGGCCAGCCGCATGAATCTCGCCCACCGGCTTTCCGGCAAGAAGTCGCAGTTCGATGGCACGAATGATTTTTTGTGTGTCGGCGGGTTCAATGCGCCGCGCACTCTCCGGATCGAACCTCTTTAAGATTTCGTGAAGACGTTTCGCCCCGTGTTTCGCGACGATCGCGCGCATGCGTTCTCGCAAATCCTCGGAACGTTCCGGCGATTCAGCGAGGCCTTCAAGAAGTGCGCGTAAATAGAGGCCGGTCCCCGCGGTGATTACAGGAGTTTTCCCACGCGCACGCAGATCGCCAAGCGCGGCAACCGCGCGGCGTCGGTATTCGCCGGCCGTGAAAACGGCGTCGGGCTCGACCATGTCCATCAAGTGGTGCGGAATTCCCTGCTGCTCGGCGCGCGGAACTTTTCCGGTGCCGATATCAAACCGGCGATAAACCTGCGTGGAATCGCAAACGAGAATCTCGCCGTCGACGAGCTTCGCGAGTTTGATCGCGAGCGCCGATTTTCCCGATGCCGTAGGGCCGAGGACCACGATCAAGCGTGGCAACGGATCGTCCGACCGCGCACTCGACGCAGTATTCATCGGGCAAGCTTCCAGCGGAGGAGCAGCACAACAAAAACAATCACGCCGAGGAGCAGCGCGCCGAGAATTTGCGTGCGGTTGAGCTTCATGCGCAGCTAAAAAATATCCGATTCGTGGTGAGATTGACAGCCGCGTGCGGGTCGAAGGCCGGCCTTACTGCGCGTACGAAGGCGGCTTCACGTTGTAGTAGAAGCCGAAGCGCAACTCGATGTACGGCCGCTTGAATTGTGGAGGCAACGGCTCGAACGGACTTGAGCTGCGAATCGCAGCCATCGCCGCCGTATCGAGCGGATCTTTGCCCGAGCTGCGGTCAAGATTCAAGCTCTCCGGAGGGAAGCTGCCATCACTGTTAATGCGAAATGTGATCGCGACGACGCCCTGATCGCCGAGGTATACCGACTCAGGCATAACGGCGATCCAGTTCTGGCGCACTTTGGCAACCAGGCGCCGCAGGTAGCTATCGAAGTCGACGCCGTCTGTCGGCGAAATGATCGCAGCACCGGCGCCGGCTTGCACGCCACCGTGTCCTCCTCCACCGCCGCCCCTTCCACTCGGAGCTTGACCCTCTTCTTGGTAGGACGGGCCGCCCGGCGCTCGTTTGATTGCGTCGTTCAAATCATTCTGCATAGCTCTTCCCGGCGAAGTGTTGTTCAAACCAAGATCGAGTTTACGATTCGGCTGCGCCTTTGGCTCAGCCGGCAATAGCTCGGACTTGGTGGGCGTCGGATCGGGCTGTGCATTCACTGCGGCGGGCGGGGCCGTCGACGGACGCGGCGTCGGCGCGCTCGGCAGGTCCGACGGAGCAGTCGCCGCAGGCGCCTCCCTCGTCTCCGGTGGCGGCATGTGATTTTCCGGCCGAGGCGGCGCGACCTTCGTCAACGTCTTCTTGTTGATCTTGGGCGGCGGCTCGGCCGGCTTCGGAGCCTTGGTCAGATCGCCAGCGTCAGGAGGCACATAAACGATGCCAAGTTCCTTGCTCGCGAGCTCAGTTTCTTCAACTGTGGGAATATGCGGCGGAAAAATCTTCGGCAAGAAAATCAGGAAAATGATGAACGCGATGTGCGCGATGATCGACGCAACGCGCGTAAATGCATCGGCCTTCGCGTCGCGTTTCTCTTCCGGCTCGACGAGCAGGTTTGCCTCGCCGGTGGTGAGCACGTCCGTCCCGACCATCTCGCGCAGCTGCGCCGTCATCTCCGGCGGCTTGTCGAACTTGTCGATCTCGGCCTGCTCGGGCCGTTCCACGTACGCCGGGACCACAACGCGCGTATCGAGCACATCGATCGGGTACTGCCGCTCGTTGATCGGACCGAAATCCTCGAATACCTTCACCTTCATGCCGCGCTCGACCAGCGTACGATCGACGAGAACGCCGAGCGGCAGATGTTCGGGAATGGTGGTCGCTCCGGTCAGCGGAGGCGCGTCGGAAAGCTCGGAGGGGACGACGGTGCGGTCGTCCATGTACGTGGTTCTGCGCGCACCATTCTTGCGCAGTTCTTCCGGCTTGACCGGACGTACGTCGGTTGGGACAAGTGTGCGCGGGATCATGGCTGTTTGGGCGAGCCGAAGGCTCCCCGTTTGACGCGTTCGGCGTGTTCCTGGATGCCCGCCATTACACGCCCCGCGAGTTCAAGCGCGCGGCGGCCCGCAACGCCATCGACGCGTGGCGTGCGGCGCGTGCGCGTGGCGAGTAGAAAGGCCCGCAATTCGCCTAGAAGAGGTTCTTCCTGTGTAATGGGCACTTGGTCGAATTTGATTTCGGGTTGCGGCGTAGACGGCGCGACGCGGACGCGCAAAACGTCCTGACGAGTGTAATCGAGCGACACGTATTCGTGTTCCTGGAAAAAGCGAATCTTTCGAACGCGCTCGGTCGAAACGCGGCTGGCCGTGAGGTTCGCCACCGTGCCCGTTTCGAACTCAAGGCGCGCATGAGCGATGTCGACTTTGTCGGTGATGACCGGTATGCCGACGGCTTTCAGGTCGACGACGGGCGAATCAACGAAGGAGAGAAGGATGTCGAGATCGTGAATCATCACGTCGTAAACGACGTCGATATCGAGGCTCCGCGGCGTGAACATGCCGAGGCGATGAATTTCGAAAAACATCGGGCGCGCGATGATGCGCTTGGCTGCGATCACCGCGGGATTGAAACGCTCGAGATGGCCGATCTGCAAAATCCGGTTGCCACGCTGCGCGGACGCGATCAGGCCGTCGGCTTCGGCGAGCGTGGAAGCCATGGGCTTTTCGACCAGAACGTCGATGCCGGAGTCGAGTAGGCGGCAGCCGATGCGGCAGTGCTCTTTGGTAGGGACGGCGAGGCTAACGGCGTCGACTTTCTCGTTGGTGAGCGAGTCGACGTCGCGCAGGACGCGCGTTCCGAACTCGGCGGCCACGGCCGCAGCGCGCTCGGCGTTGATATCGACAACGCCGACCAGCTCGGCGCCGTCCATCTTGCTCCACACGCGCACGTGGTTGCGGCCGAACTCGCCGACTCCGACCACCGCTACGCGCGTTGCTTTTCCATCCACTGTCAGGAATTCCTCTTTTGCGCGGACTTCGCATCCACGTTGTGTTTCGGCGGCGCAAACGCCTGTATGGCGATGCCCGCCGCGTCCGCTTTCTCGATCATTTCGTCACGCTCGAAAAGCAGCGTGCGATACGCATCGATGGCCAGAGCCGTCGCATTCAGACGGCTCATTAGTTCGATGGTGCGCAGGCCAACGACGGGCACATCGAACCGCATGTCCTGCTTCGGCTTGCTCACTTTCACCACTACAATCTTTTGCCCCGCAACGAGGCGCGCCGCTCGTTCGATTGTTTCGTCCGTGCCTTCCATCGCTTCAATCGCGATGCAGGCTTTGTCGCGCACTACAACCATCTGTCCCAAATCCATCGCTGCGATGTGCCGCGCCACGTGCAGACCGTATTCGATATCGGCTGCTTCCAGCTCGTCCGGCGCGCGCCGCGTAAGCACTCCCGGAGCGGGCAAGAGCGGCCCGAGAAACTTCGTCGAATCCACGAGCTGAATGCCTTCGTCTTCCAGCACCTTCGCCACAGCGCCGATCAGCGAATCCGTGTTTTTACTCGGCAGCGTAAACAACAACTTCGCCAGCCGCCAGTCGGGGCGAATGCTGCTGAAAATCTTGGTGTGCTTCACCTGTCCGGCCATCACCGCCTGCTTCACGCCTTCCTTGTGCAGCAGCTCGATGGTCTTGCTCAGTTCGCCCAGGCTCACCCAGTGAATCCGCGATGCAAAGCGCTCGAGGTCCGGCGACGCCTCTTCCCGAATCGCGATCACCGCCATCTCAATACCGCGGCTGCGCGCGCCTTCCAGCACCAGAAACGGAAACGTGCCGTTGCCCGCGATCAAACCCCAGTTGCTTGCGCCTGGATTCGAGGGGATCGATTCGGCATTTGCGGCGGTCATGACTTATTTCGTGAGCCCACGTCCCGCGCGTTCAGCCGATTCGATAAAGCCTATAAGCGTTAGGACGTCTTCCGAATCGGATAGGGTTTCACGGATTTTTTCGATCGCCTGTGTGGTGTTGAGCTTGGAGCGGAGGAGGAGGCGGTACGCTTTCTCGATCGATTTGATGCGTTCAGCGGAAAATCCCTGGCGTTCGAGTCCGACAGCGTTCACGCCATAGCAGCGCGTGCCGCGCGGCGCGACGATCTTCGAATACGGCGGCACGTCCTGCGTGATCACAGTGTGCGCCGCGATATACGAATACTTCCCGATGCGGCAGAACTGATGCACCGGGCAAAATGCGCCGATTTGCGCGCAATCTTCAACAATCACGTGTCCCGCAAGCGTCGCGCCGTTAACGAAGATCGTGTAGTTGCCGATCTGGCAGTCGTGTGCGATGTGCGCGTAGGACATGATCAAATTCCGGCTGCCTACGCGCGTGGTGCCGCCGCCCTTCACCGTGCCGCGGTTCACCGTCGAAAATTCGCGAAACTCGTTGTAATCGCCGACTTCCAGCGTGACGCGCTCGCCTTTGAAAGTCAGGTCCTGCGGATCGCCGCCAACGGACGCAAACGGGTAGACGTGATTTCCCTTCCCCAGCCGCGCCGGGCCCTGCACCACGGCGTGATGATCGAGAATGCAGTCGTCACCCAGCTCGACGTCGTCGCCCACAACGGCGTACGCGCCGATCTTAACGTTCGTTCCGATTTTGGCCGAGGGCGAAATGACCGCCCGTGAATCCACTTCGATCATCGTGTTTTCTCTGCCGGAACGTGTACTGGAGTCGTCGTCTGCGCCGTCGTCGCATCCACCATCGCGCACATCAGCGTCGCTTCGCACGCCAGTTCGCCGTTCACACGCGCGCGGCCTTCCACTTTGCAAAACGGTCCGCGCCACGTAACCACCGTTACTTCCACTTTCAATTGGTCGCCGGGAACCACGGGCCGCCGGAATCGCGCGTTGTCCACGGCCACGATGTAGAGCAGCTTGTTCTCGCGGTCTTCCACGTCTTGCAGCAGCAAAAGTCCGCCCACCTGCGCCATCGATTCGATAATCAGGACGCCGGGCATCACCGGCTGGCCGGGAAAGTGTCCCTGGAAGAAAGACTCGTTGATGGATACGTTCTTGATTCCAACGATTCTCTTTTTACGTTCCATTTCTTCCACCGCATCGACCAGCAAAAATGGATAGCGATGCGGCAGGATCTTCTGGATCCCGATGCTGTCAAGGATCATAGGTGCGCCTCGGATAGGGTTGCGAGCACGTGCGAACGGGTCCGCTGGCTGTGCACACATTACGACAGGCCGCAATTTTGAGCCTGTGCAATCTAACAATTCTATACGAAACAGTGACGGGTGGGAATCGGCCGTGCGTGCCGCTTACACGGTCATGCTAGGATTCTGCGTCATGGCGGAGAAAAAACTGGCGGGGAACGCTCAGTTTCCGGCGCGGGAAATCCTGGCTGAACTCCGCTCGCACGAACGCGCGATGGTGCAGCTGCTTGGCGAATTCGCGCGTTGCGAGTCGTTCAGCTACGACAAAAAAGCCGTCGACGCGTTCGGCGCAATGGTGGCTCGTGAGTGGAAACGCCGCGGCGCCGCAGTGCGCGTCCTCAAGAATAAGGAGCGCGGGGACAATCTGCGCGTCGAGTTGCGCGCCACGGCCGGCGGATCGCACGGCCAGATTCTAGTCCTGGGCCACCTCGACACTGTCTATCCGATAGGTACGATCGCGAAGACGCCGTTTCGCGTCTCCGGAGGCCGCGCCTGGGGACCCGGCACATTTGACATGAAGGGCGGCATCATCCTCGCGCTCTACGCTATCGATGCTTTGCGCGCTCATCGCGTCCCTGTGCGAAAAAATCTCGTCTTCCTTTGGACCTCCGACGAAGAAATCGGCAGCGTCGCGTCACGCGCAACGATCGAGTCCGAGGCGCGCAAGAGCGAAGCGGTGCTGGTGCTCGAGCCATCGTTCGGACCAGAAGGCAAACTGAAAACCCAGCGCAAAGGCGTCGGCGGGGTAGACCTCGCCGTCACCGGGAAATCCGCGCACGCCGGCATCGATCCGGAAAAAGGCGTCAACGCTGTACACGAACTCGCGCTTCAGATTGAACGGTTGATGCGACTGAACGATCCCAGGCGCGGCATCACCGTGCAGACCACCGTCGTGGAAGGCGGAACGGTCTCGAACGTTGTACCGGAAACTGCGCACGCCGAAGTCGACATCCGCTTCACTCGCCTCGCAGACGGCGCCCGACTTGAACGAAAGATTCACTCGCTTAAGCCCGTACTAAAAGGCGCGCGCCTCCAAATCACCGGCGGCGTAAATCGCCCGCCGCTCGAACGCACTCCCGGCGTGGCCGCGCTCTTCGCGCAAGCACAAGCATTGTCGGCGGAGTTGGGATTGAAGCTCGGCGAAGCTTCCACCGGCGGCGGCTCGGACGGAAACTTCACCGCGGCGATCGGCGTGCCAACGCTCGACGGCCTAGGCTGTGTCGGCGACGGTGCGCACAGCCCGCATGAACACGTCGTAATCCGTGCCCTGCCTGAACGCGCAGCGCTGATCGCCGGACTTCTCGCTACGTTGTAGGGATTGCGACCGGACAACGGTGAACTAACGAAGGTCCTGCTGGCGGACGTACGCAAGCGTCTGCTGCTGTAGATCGTTGTAATCGCTGCGCAGCACTGCGCGCATCGCTTCTTCCGTGTTCGGCGCCGAAGCGATTTCGTCGAGCAAGCGGCTCACGTCGCTCATCCCTCCGCTCTGCACGATCGACTCAACCGCGGCAAGCGACCACGCGTACGCAAACGACGCCTGGTATTGCGACAACCCAAGCCACGAGCCTTCGAGGGATGCGAGCGACGGAATGTTTCCTTCTCCCGCCGCAGCCGCGAGCGCGCCGGCGGACGTAACGCTCCGCCGTCCTTCCATATATTGCGCGACGCCTTCCTGCAGCCACGTAGGAGCGCGGCTATGCGTCTTCTGCCCCACGAAGCTGTGCGTGAGTTCGTGCTTCAGGACGCGCGCGAGTTCCGGCGTCACCGCCGTCAATCCCTGCACCGGAATGCGAATTCTGCCGTCGTTGATCGCACCGGCCCACCCGGGCGCCTGAGTGATGTCCGCAAAAGTCTGGTTTGTGTAGAGGATCACGCCAATCGGCTCCGGCGGCGTGAAATCGAGCTGCGATTCGATGTCGTTGAAGTCATCCTCGAGCACCCGCAAAATCCCGCGCGCCAGGTCGGGAGTCGCGCTGCCGCTATATTTGAGGACGAAGTGCTCGGTCTCGCCTTCGCGATAGCTCTCTTCTTCGTTCTTGTCGCGCTCGGCCTTCGCCAGCGCGTGCTCGATATCCGGATCGGGATGAATTTTCTCCGCTCGCTTCCATTCCGCTACGGCGAGATCCATTTTGTTCGCGCCATAGTAAGCCCAGCCGGTGAGCTTCGCGACGTCCGCCGAATTCGGATCGACGCGGCGCGCGTGCTCGAGCGGATCGAGCGCGGCGGCGAACTGGCTTTGCCGTAGATAAAGGACTGCGAGATTGAGCAGCAGCCCCATATTGTCCGGCGCGAACGACAGACCCTGGCGATACTGCTCGACGGCTGCGGTGGTGTCGCCTTTTGCTGTAAGGAATTGTGCGGCGGCGTAATGCGCGGCGGTCGCTTTGTCGACGGCGATTCTGTTGCCAGACCGAGCGTCAGTCTCGAGCTGCGCCAGATACGAAAAATCAATGGCGTTGTCGTGGACGGCCTTCGCGGAAATGTCTTCGTAGCCGCGGACCGGCTCGATTTCCGGAGCCGAGACGGGTGGTGGAGCTGCGGCGGCACTCGAATTGAAAGCGAAGCCGTCGCGATCGATCCGGTCGACGATCGACTTGGGAATCGACATTTGGCCCGCGGGCGTGTCGTATGTGACGCGGTCGCCGACTTCCACCACATTAGTCGCGATAATCCGGCGGCCGTTCTTGAGCACGATGGTGTCGGAGGCCGAAGCCGAGGCGCACGTCACCCCAAGCAGGACCACGGCCAGCGCTGCGACGCGGAAACGCACGATTGAATGGTAGCAGCGCTTTGAGGGGCTCAAATCGCGCGGCTCAACAGCGAATGCCCTAAAGGCTATGGACCCTTGGTACAGGTGCTTTCGCAGCGACTCGCGCACCCGCTCCAGACACAGAAAGGCCGCCGGGATGTGGGGCATCCGGGCGGCCTTCCTGCCTCGTGAGTTCGAGACACAGCCGAGATCGAGGCTCAAGCCGCTGATCGCGAGCCGGCGAACAAGTGGATGACCAGCGAAATCACCGCGAATAGCAGCAACAGGTGAATCAAGCCGCTGGCGATGTGGAACATCAGGAACCCGCAAACCCAAAGAACGGCGAGCAGGATCGCGATGCCCAAAAACGGTCCAAACCTCATAATTCCTCCGAAATGGAAGCGCCTGGAAGCGCCGGTTTCGGCCAATTCTCTGGCGTTCGACGCGCGCGCACCATACGGAGAACTCCGCAAAATCGGCGGCAGAAAACGGGCTGTCCGCGGCGAGATTCCGCGAGTTCACGTCTTAGCGGTGCTTTCGATGTTTTTCAGGATTTGAAATTGTTACAGTCGATGGTATGCAGGGAGTCCGCCGGATTTCACGCGCTCTCGTATGGGTGTGCTGCGTTGCGGCTGCTGTTTTGCAAGCTGGCCGTGCGGTGGCGCAGAACGCGCCCCTTGCTCCCATCGCAGCACAAAGCTCGGCCCCGCAAACCACCAAAGTCTCCGGATCGGGCGAGGCGCGCGCGTTGTATGACCAGCTAAACGCCTTGCAAGTCGACCCCGCCCAGGTCTACCCCGTTCACGACCTCACACTCTCGCGCGATGTCATCACCATTTCCCTGGCGGACGGAACGATTGGTTTCCTCCAGGCGCTCGACGGGCGCGTCAGCGGCGCCGTTTTCAATGGACACGGGCACGTGGTGGCTCTGCCTCGCGACGCCGGTGAGCGGCGCTCGCTCGCGCAGTTCATCGGCGTGCCGATTCTCGATCAACCCTTCGACAAGGCTTACCTGCGATTTACGGACGCGACCGCAGCCGAGCTTCGGCGACAGATCGAATTGAACGGCGATGCGGCCGTGCAGAACGCGGCATTTGTGGAAAATTGGAACAAGATCGTGCCGGGACTCGCGCCATCTCAGTCGCTCCGAACGATGACGGACTGGCTCTCGTCCGATCCCCTTCCTTATTTTTATGCGCTGATGGAGGGCGATCGCTTCGGCTCGTTCGATGTACTCTTCGACCCGCGGCGCGAGGAACAGATCTCGTTCGGCCAACCACACGTGTTGAATGGGCAGTCGGAGTACGACGTGTGGTCCTCGTTCCGTTCGCGTGAAGTCGAAGCTAGCTCGCGAGCGGATGCTGGCGCGAATGCGAGTGCAAGCGCGAGCCCGATAGACACGTTCGTGCCGGTTTCCTACACGGTAGATTCCTCAATCGCAGACGACCTTTCGATGTCGGGAAAAACGTCGATGCGCCTGAAGTGCGTGCGCGGCGGCGAGCGCGTCGTGCCTCTGGAGCTTTCGCGAAACCTGGAAGTTAAATCGGTGCGGCTCGCTGAAGGCCCGGAGCTTACATTTTTTCAGAACGATGAACTTGGTCAGCGCGATGTGCTGCGGCGTGGAAACGACTACGTACTCGCCGTGCTGCCGCAAGCCGCGCACGCGGGGGAAGAAATCGACATCGATGCCGAATATCAAGGCAACGTGATTGCCGATGCAGGGAACGGCGTGATGTTCGTCGGCGCACGCGGCGCGTGGTACATGCACACGGGGGGAATTTACTTCGTACCGTTCGATCTCACCTTCCGCTGGCCGCGGCGCTACACGCTTGTCGCCACGGGCACAAATACCGAAGCGCATGACGATGGCGTGTGGAAGTCGGGGCGCTGGCGGTCCGGGCAGCCGTTCAGCGTGGCCGGCTTCAACCTCGGAGAGTATCGCAGCGCGGCAGTGCCGGGGCCGCCACCCGTGGCGCTCTATGCCAATCAACAACTCGAAAACGCAATCTCCGCGCGCATGCGGACGAACCTCGCGACCGGCGCGGCAGCCGTATCGGATCAGGGGGACCCGGCGCAGAATACCAATCCTTATATGTTGCCGCCGCAAAACGTTCCACTGTTGGAGCCTCCTCCGCCTAGCCCCGCAGGAGTGCTCAAGGAATTGGGACGCGAAGTTTCAGATTCAGTGCGGTACTTCGAAACAATAAACGGGCCATTTCCGTTCGATCACCTCGACGTTTCGCAAATTCCAGGCACATTTGGGCAAGGCTGGCCGCAGCTTGTGTATTTATCGACGCTCGCGTTTCTGCCCACCGAAGCGCAAGAACGCGCAGGACTCGACGAATGGGCGGAGCGCGAAGCGCACGACCTTATGCCGTATCACGAAGTCGCGCATCAGTGGTGGGGCAACGTCACAGCCGGCGCGTCGTATCGCGACGTGTGGCTCGAAGAAGGCATGGCCAACTATCTCGCGATCGTTTACTCGGACAGCCGTAAGCCCGGAGATCACCGCCTCGCAAAATGGCTCGACCACTATCGCGGCGAGCTACTCGCAAAATCCACAGCCACTGCAGGAACGTTGGATAGTACCGGGCCGCTCAGCCTCGGAATGCGATTGAATGGAATGCAGGAGCCGCATGCTTACAGCGTGATCGTCTACGGCAAGGGCGCCTGGGTGATCTACATGCTCTCGGAAATGTTCCGCGATCCGGCCGCGAAAGATCCCGACGAAAAATTCCACGAATTCCTGCGCCGCATTCTCGACGAAAACCGCTTTCGCGCGATCACCACGGACGATTTCGAGCGCGCTGCAGAACGCTACATGACGCCCGCGATGGACCTTGAAGGCTCGCGCCGTTTGAATTGGTTCTTTGACGAGTGGGTGAATCAGACCGGAATTCCGAACTACACCGTGAAATTTACGGCGAAGCCGAAAGGTCAGGAGTTTGTCGTGAGCGGCACACTCACACAAGACGGCGTCGACGACGCATTCATCGCGCGCGTGCCGATTTACATCTCACATGGCGCAGGCAAACCAGAATTTCTCGGAAGCGTCGTGACCGGCAGCGCCGAGACGCCTTTTCATTTCACCGCAAAAGCAAAGCCCGGACATCTCCTCATCGATCCCTTCCACACACTGCTATGCCAATCCGAATAGTGAAATTTCAAAATTGCGTTTCGTCTTGACACTCGGCGAATTCTAAACAGAATCTTATCTGCGCGTTTGATTCGTTCAGCGCGTTCGCAGAAAAAATAATTGCTTTCATCTTGCGAAAGCGCCGATGTGGTCTTATTCTATGCCGTCCGAAGGACAGGATTTTCCTTCTCGCGCATTGTGCGACTGCAAAAGGCGCGCGAAATGCTAGGGAACCTCGGATCGTAAAGCGCGGAACCTGGTGGGGCCAGGTCTTCAGCGGTTGCGCTACACAACTGCCCCCTCGAAAGTACTTATAGCGGATGGAAATCACCGCCGGGGTAATGCGTGGAAACTGAGCTTCCGCACCATTCAGCCAGCGCAGGTCTAGTTCACCCGATACTCGAGCCGGGCCAAAGCCTGGCCAGCGTAACGGACAAAATTAGCGATGTCGTATTGAAACGGCCCATTATGAAGGGCTGGGTCTTCGGCTTGCTGATTGCGTTCAGTTTGCTGATGCTTCTGAATCTGGTTGTCGTCCTCCTGATGGTCAAGGGCGTCGGGATCTGGGGCATCAACATCCCCATCGGCTGGGGCTTTGCGATCGTCAACTTCGTCTGGTGGATCGGTATCGGTCACGCCGGAACCCTGATTTCCGCCATCCTTCTATTGCTCCGCCAGCAGTGGCGTACCTCTATTAACCGGTTCGCGGAAGCCATGACGCTCTTTGCTGTGGCTTGCGCCGGCATGTTTCCTCTGCTCCACATGGGCCGCCCCTGGTTGTTCTTCTGGCTGACGCCCTACCCGAACTCGATGTACCTGTGGCCACAGTTTCGCAGCCCGCTGGTTTGGGACGTCTTCGCGGTTTCGACCTACCTGACAGTCTCCCTCTTGTTCTGGTACGTCGGCCTGATTCCCGACCTTGCGACGCTTCGCGATAAGGCCGCAAAGCCAATATTGCAAAAGATTTACGGCATTCTGGCACTTGGCTGGCGCGGCTCGGCGATCCACTGGACGCGCTACGAGACGGCTTCGCTGCTCCTGGCCGGCCTCGCAACCCCACTGGTCGTCTCGGTTCACACAGTTGTCAGCTTCGACTTTTCGGTTGGCCAAGTTGCGGGCTGGCACACGACGATCTTCCCCCCCTACTTCGTCGCTGGCGCTATTTACTCGGGCTTTGCGATGGTGCTCTCCCTCGCCATCCCCATCCGAAAGTATTATGGGCTCGATGGTTACATCACCATGCGCCACCTGAACAACATGGCCAAGGTTATGCTCGCTACCGGCCTGATCGTCGCGTACGGCTACGTTTTCGAGTTCTTTATGGCGTTCTACAGCGGCAATCAGTACGACCGCTTCGCGATTATCAACCGCCTGCACGGCCCCTACGCCCCGTGCTATTTCGCCCTGTGGGCCTGTAACATCATCATTCCACAGCTTTTGTGGTTTAAGAAGATTCGCGAGAACACCCTCGTTCTATTCCTGATCTCCATCGTAGTGAACTTGGGTATGTGGCTGGAACGGTTCGTCATCGTTGTAATCAGCCTGCATCGCGACTTCCTGCCGTCGTCGTGGCGGATGTACTACCCAACTCGTTGGGACTGGGCCACTTACCTCGGCACGTTGGGCTTGTTCTTCACCCTGCTCTACCTGTTCCTGCGCGTGCTGCCCGCCATCTCGATGAGCGAAATGCGCGTGCTGGTTGTGGAAACCGATCCGAAGCGGAAGCACTAGGAGAAGGCGAAACGTTCGATGCCTCAGATTTTTAGCCGTACAGCGAACATCCTTTCGAAAGCCAGCATCGCCGCCGTTGGGCTGCTTGTGGTGGTGCTGGGCGGCGTGCTTTGGGCCGTGATGATGTCGCCGTACTACACGAACGTGAACATCACCCGCGAACAGCCGGTTCCCTTCAGCCACAAGCACCACGCAGGTGAACTCGGCATCGATTGCCGCTACTGCCACACTTCGGTTGAAAAGTCGTCGTTCGCAGGCGTGCCGCCGACCCAGACCTGCATGACCTGCCACTCGCAGATTTGGACCAACGCGCCTATGCTCGAACCGGTCCGCGCCAGCTACCGCGACAACAAATCGCTTTCCTGGACCCGCGTGAACGCGCTGCCCGACTACGTCTACTTCAACCACAGCATTCACGTGGCGAAGGGCGTGGGCTGCACCACCTGCCACGGCCCGATCGCGCAGATGCCGCTCACCTACAAGGCCAACACGCTGTACATGGGCTGGTGCCTCGATTGCCACCGCCAGCCGGAAAAATATCTGCGCCCGAAATCCGAAGTTTTCAATCCGAACTACGTGCCGCCCGCCAATCAGATGGAACTCGGCGCGCAGCTCGTGAAGGATTACAAGATTATTCCGTTGCAGGAGCGGCAAAGCTGTTCGACATGTCACCGGTAAGCGAGACGCTGAGAGAAAATGAGTTCTGACGCCAATCCGAAGCTGCCCACCTCGATCGACCTGGACGCCGTGCGCGCCAAAATCGCTGAGGGCGGCAAGCGCTACTGGCAGAGCCTGGACGAAGTTTCCGGCACGCGGCGCTATCAGGAATTTCTCGAGAACGAATTCCCGCCGGCCGATAAGCCGGGCCTTGAAGTCGGACGCCGAGACGTTCTGAAAATCGCTGCCGCATCGGCTGCGCTCGCAGGATTGAGCGCCTGCACCAAGCTTCCCACCGAGCGCATCGTTCCCTACGTAAAGCCGCCCGAAGAAATTATCGCGGGCCTCCCACTCTTCTACGCGACGTCGATGCCTCTTGCTGGCGTTGCCAGCGGCCTGTTGGTCGAAAGCCACATGGGCCGCCCGACCAAGGTCGAAGGCAACAAGGAAAATCCGGGCAGCCTCGGCGCAACCGATCTGTTCGCGCAATGCTCGACGCTTGGTCTTTACGATCCGGACCGTTCCCGCATCGTCGTCAACGAAGGCCGCCTGAGCACCTGGGATATGTTCCTCGCCGCGATGAGCAATGCAGCCGGATCGTTGCCGATGTCCGGCGCGGGATTCTCAATTCTCACCGAAGTCGTCACCTCGCCGTCGCTCGCGGCCCAGATCAAAGCCGTCCAAGCGCGTTTCCCGCAGGCCACGTGGCATCAGTATGAGCCGCTCGGCCGCGACAACGTGCGCGCCGGTGCGCAGCTCGCTTTCGGCAAGCCGGTCAACACGGTCTACAAACTCGATCAAGCCGACGTCATCGTTTCGCTCGACGCCGATTTCATCAACACCGGCGCGGGCCACGTGCGCTACGCACGCGATTTCTCCAGCCGCCGCGTGATCGACGGCACCTCGCAAAACTTGAACCGCCTCTACGTAGTCGAGAGCATGCCGACCAGCACCGGCGCCGTTGCAGACCATCGCCGCGCTGTGCGCTCTTCCGACATTGGCCGTTTCGCGCAGGAACTCGCAGCCGCCGCCGAAGTGATGGGTTTTGCGGGCAATTCGGGTCCAAGCGGCGTTCCCGCGGCGTGGACCAAAGCCGTCGCTAAAGATCTCGCTGCGCATCACGGATCGTCCGTCGTCATCGTCGGCGAAGAGCAGCCGCCCATCGTTCATGCCCTCGCGCACGCGATGAATGCATCGCTCGGCAACGTAGGCAAGACGGTCTACTACACCGACTCGCTCGAAGCGAATCCTGTGAACGGCATCGATTCGCTGTCCGAACTCGTTTCGGACATGCGCTCGGGCAAAGTTCAGATCCTACTGATTCTCGGCGGCAATCCGGTGTATGACGCGCCCGCCGATCTCGATTTCCTCGGCGCGCTGAAGCAAGTAAATCTTCGGATTCATTCCGGCCTCTACGACGACGAAACCGCCGAATGGTGCCAGTGGCACGTACCGGCTGCGCATTACCTTGAAATGTGGGGCGACGCGCGCGCTTACGACGGGACGATCAGCCTGATCCAGCCGCTGATTCAGCCGCTCTATGACAATCACTCGCCGTACGAATTGCTCGCGGCGTTTACAAAAGATTCCGGCCGCCCCGGCTACGATATCGTTCGCAGCTACTGGGAATCGCAGCGCCCCGAAAAAGACAAAGCCTTCGTCGCGTTCTGGGAGAAGTCGCTGCATGACGGCGTGATGGCCGGCACCGCGCTTCCCGCCATTTCCGTTTCGCCGCGCACCGAACTCGGCCGCGAGCCACTCGCCCCCGCGTCGAACAATGTCGAAATCGTCTTCCGTCCCGATTCGACGATCTTCGACGGTCGCTTTGCCAACAACGGTTGGCTGCAGGAACTTCCGAAACAGATCACCAAGCTCACCTGGGACAACGCCGCGATGATCAGCCCTGCCACCGCGCAGAAGCTGAACCTTGCGACTGGCGACTACGTGAAACTCGGACTTCCGGGTGGCTACACGGCATACGCAGGCGTCAACGTCGTCCCCGGCCACGCAGATAATTCCGTCACCGCCCATCTTGGCGGCGGCCGCTGGCGCTCCGGCAGCGTTGGAAACGGCCCCGGCTTCAGCGCCACTCTGCTGCGCACTACGAAAGCGCCGTGGATCGCGGACAACGTTTCGCTCGAAAAGACCGGCAAGACCTTTGCCTTCGCCGTCACGCAATTCCAGTATCCGATGGATACCGACGGCCACGATGAAAGCCTCGAAGGCGAACAGGCTGAGCGCCGCGAACTGATTCGCGTGGCGACCGTCGATGAGTGGAAGAAAGATCCGAACTTCGCCAAGATCGAAGAGGAAGAAAAAACCAAAGGCCTCTCGCTCTACCCCGGCTTCAAGTACGAAGGCTACGCCTGGGGCATGGCTTTCGACCTGAACAAGTGTGTCGGCTGCAACGCCTGCGTTGCGGCGTGCGCGGCGGAAAACAATACGCCTGTCGTCGGTAAAGAGCAGGTAATGAAGGGCCGCGCGATGCACTGGATTCGCGTCGACACCTACTTCAGCGGGTCGCTCGACGCACCCACCACTTTCTTCGAACCAGTTCCGTGCCAGCAGTGCGAAAACGCGCCGTGCGAAGTGGTTTGCCCGGTCGGCGCCACCGTTCACAGCTCCGAAGGCTTGAACGACATGGTGTACAACCGCTGCGTTGGCACGCGCTACTGCTCGAACAACTGCCCGTACAAAGTCCGGCGGTTCAATTTCCTTCTGTTCCAGGACTGGAAGACGCCCAGTCTCTACGGCCTCCGCAATCCGAACGTAACCGTGCGCAGCCGCGGCGTGATGGAAAAGTGCACTTACTGCGTGCAGCGCATCAATGCCGCGAAAATTCGCTCGGAGCTCGAGAACCGCAGCGTACAGGACGGCGAGATCGTTACCGCGTGCCAGGCGGCGTGCCCGGCCGATGCGATCGTGTTTGGCAACATCAACGACAAGAACAGCCGCGTCTCGAAGTGGAAGGCGCAGTCGCGCAATTACAGTCTGCTCGACGATTTGAATACGCGTCCGCGCACCACGTATCTGGCGCGTGT
>JBEKJW010000005.1:0-41639 GCA_050011035.1 Candidatus Acidiferrales bacterium | reverse complement strand
AACGATGTGTCATGGTTATTTCCGGCACCAACCACTACCGCGGACTTGGCAAACCTCATCGCGGTTAAAGACATCACTGTGTCGGGTGGTCCCGTGTGGACTGACGCCGTGTTTCAGCAGTTCGTCGCGATCGCGGACAGTCCCACGACTCAGGTCGCTGGCACGTCGCACCAAATCAGCCTGCCGCAGGAAGCGCGCTCCATCGATGCCTGGTTTGTCGCGGGCGTGCGCATTGACGCGGGCGCACCGGGCCTCTCGAAAGAAATTGCTGCGCAGTACGGCCAGCTGCCCGAAATCCGCCTGATCATCCAGCCCATCGTCAAGAGCCCCGATGGAAGTCCGAAGCCGCTGGACATTGCAGGGCACCTGATTTTCGACTTCACAACTCAGAATCCCGATCCTTCCCTTCAAGGTACGGAGTGCTTCCCGCGTTTTGTGGCCGACATGTCCGCGTTTCGTCCAGTGATCGCTGACGCCGCCGCATTGCGCACAAAGCTCGCCAACGGGCAGCTAGGCGGACATTCGGTTTCAACGAGCGGGGTTCCGCTAGGGATACATCCCGGATTGGCCGACCCGGTAACCGCAAACGCCGTTCGTAACGCGATGTTGGCGTTCCTCGAATCTCATATTTCTTCTCAAAGGCTTGGTTCGATGGCGATCGCCGGCCTTCCCGCAAATGCGGGTGCCCCCTGGATCTTCTTATCGATGCTGTTTCTGGGCCCCGGCGTGACGCCCACATTGCCCAACGGTGGATTCGTTCCAGTCCACGGTCCCACTCTCGATGGTGCGCAATTCGCTCAGATGCTGAATCCCGCCAGCGCAACACCGCGCGTCGTTCCCGAACCTGCCACGAACAATTTGAATCCGATCACATGCAGAAACGCGGCGGCGTCGCCGACGAGCCTGCCGGTTACGCAGCGGAAGGGCGTTTCAACGTCGACCGTCTTCGCTGCTACTGCCCCTCCTGCCGATCAAACCAAGCAAATTCTCGACACCATCGCCGATCCCCAGAAAAGCTTCTTCTTCAATACGGACTGCATAAGCTGCCATACCGAAACTCAACGCGCCATGACGCTTCTGCACGTTTCAGATATTCCCGGAATCAACCAGGCCGTGCTCCCGTCTACGCAGTACGACGTTCGCAATTTCGGATGGGGAGCGGGCAAAGCTGGCATGCAATCGACCGTCACCCGGCGCGCCGCGAATGAAACCACCGCCGTCGTGACGTTCATTAATTCGAACTTACTTTCGACCCAGCAATAGTAATTCCCAAAGGCGAGTCAAAAGCAGTCGCGCTGCTTATTGAGTTCGCTTGATCCGCTTCGCTGTCGGCGTGTTCGCGATGTGCGCTTCTTCCGCGCCACCGCGAATTCCCGTAACGAAGGCCTGTTGCACGCGATTGAAACTACGTCCGCGCACTACAGCCGCCACGATCGTCCGCGTAGCTTTCGTATCGCTGATGCGCACGTAACGGCAGCCGACGTTGCGATCGATCGCCATTTCCGGAATCAGTGACACGCCCACGCCCGCCGCCACCATCCCCAGCAAGCTGCTGAACTGCCCGCTCTCGAACGCAATATGCGGCGTCACGCGTGCCCTCGCGCACGTATCGATACTTAAATCTCGAAAGCAATGCCCGTCACGCAGCATCACAAACGCCTCGCCGCGCAATTCCTTCAGCGAAAGCGATTCCGCCAACGCGCGCGGATCGTTCTTCTTTAACACCGCAAACAGCGGCTCCGTCCGAATCGGAAAAAGCTCCAGGTCCTTATGCCGTAACGGCAGCGCAAGAATCGCCACATCAATGGAAAGGTCGCGCAGCCCTTGCACCAACACCGACGTCGTCTCTTCAATGATCCGCAGCTTCGCGTCGGGATATTTCTTCGCAAACACCGCCGTGTAACCCGGCATCAGGTACGGCGCGACAGTGGGAATCACGCCCACGGTAACGCTGCCGCGCAGATCGGCGTTTTTATCGGCGACGCTCGACCGCGCCACTTCCATCTGCTCCAGAATCGCGCGCGCGTGAGGAATAAACGCACGCCCCGCCTCCGTGAGCCGGATGCTGCGTCCCAGGCGGTCAAACAGCTTCACGCCCAGATCCTCTTCCAGCTTCAAAACCTGCTGTGAAAGCGACGGTTGTGCGACCTGGCATCGCTCCGCGGCGCGGCTGAAATTTCCCGTGTCTGCGATCGCGCATACGTATCGTAGCTGGTTAATTTCCATAGGGTATGCCTATACCTAGAATGCGATTTAGGTATTGGAACTATCTCCTCATACGATGCTACTTTACCTTCGTTGAGATCGCTGCGCGGATTTTCACCGGTCTCATCGCCGAATCGAAACTCTGAGGAGAGAACGAATGTCAGCCGAAGCGAAGTGCCCGTTCCCACATGGCGGCAGCCCAGCCCGGACGAATCGTGACTGGTGGCCGAACCACCTGAATCTGAATCTTCTGCACCAACACTCCCCGCTGTCCGATCCCATGGGCAAAAATTTCAGCTACGCGGAAGAGTTCAAGAGCCTCGACTACCCCGCCCTCAAAAAAGATCTCGCTGCACTCATGACCGACTCGCAGGACTGGTGGCCTGCCGACTTCGGCCACTATGGCCCTTTGTTTATCCGTATGGCGTGGCACAGCGCCGGAACCTACCGCACGTTTGACGGTCGCGGAGGCGGCGGCCGCGGTCAGCAGCGCTTCGCTCCGCTTAACAGCTGGCCTGACAACGTGAACCTCGATCGCGCGCGCCGCCTGCTCTGGCCGATCAAGCAAAAGTACGGCAAGAAAATTTCCTGGGCCGATCTGATGATCCTCGCCGGCAACGTTGCCCTCGAAACCATGGGCTTCAAAACTTTCGGTTTCGCAGGCGGCCGCCCCGACGTTTGGGAACCGGACCTCGACGTCAATTGGGGCCACGAATCAACCTGGATGGGAACCGACAAGCGCTATTCCGGCGAGCGCGATCTCGCGAAGCCGTTCGGCGCAACCACGATGGGTCTCATCTACGTAAACCCCGAGGGCCCGGAAGGCGTGCCCGATCCATTGAAAGCCGCAAAAGATATTCGCGAGACCTTCGCGCGCATGGCGATGAACGATGAGGAAACAGTCGCGCTGATCGCCGGCGGTCACACCTTTGGCAAGACGCACGGCGCCCACGCCGGCACTCACCTCGGCAAAGAGCCCGAAGGCTCGGCGATCGAAGAGCAGGGCCTCGGCTGGTCCAGCGCCTACGCCACCGGCATCGCTGGCGACGCGATCACCAGCGGCCTCGAAGTCACCTGGACCACGACGCCCACGAAATGGAGCAACGACTTTTTCGACAACCTCTTCAAGTACGATTGGGAACTCACCAAGAGCCCTGGAGGCGCGCACCAGTGGAAGCCGAAAGGCAACGCAGGCGCGGGTACGATTCCCGACGCCCACAATCCCTCAAAGCATCACGCGCCCGCGATGCTCACCACCGATCTTTCTTTGCGCGTCGATCCGATCTACGAAAAAATCTCGCGGCGCTTCTACGAGCATCCCGAGCAACTTGCTGACGCCTTCGCCCGTGCATGGTTCAAGCTGACGCACCGCGATATGGGTCCCCGTGCACGCTACCTCGGCCCCGAAGTTCCGAAGGAAGAACTCCTGTGGCAGGATCCAATCCCGGCGGTGAATCATCCGCTCGTCGACGACAAAGACGTCGCCGCCTTGAAGGAAAAAATCAACGCGTCCGGTCTGACAGTGTCGCAACTCATCACGACTGCATGGGCATCAGCCTCCAGCTACCGAGGCTCCGACAAGCGCGGCGGCGCGAACGGCGCGCGCATCCGGCTCGTTCCGCAGAAGGACTGGAAGGTCAACGAACCGGAGAAGCTCCAGAAGGTTTTGAGCGCACTAGAAAAAATCCAGGGTGACTTCAACAAATCGCAATCCGGCGGCAAGAAAATCTCGCTGGCTGACTTAATCGTCCTGGGAGGCAACGCAGGCGTCGAAAAAGCTGCGAAAAACGCCGGCGTCTCCGTCACAGTTCCCTTTTCGCCCGGCCGCATGGATGCGTCGCAGGAGCAAACCGACGTGGAATCTTTCTCGGTGCTCGAACCGGCCGCGGACGGCTTCCGCTCCTACTTCAACGGAAAGACCGACGGAACCGCCGAAGTCGAACTGCTCGACAAGGCCCAGCTCCTCACGCTCACCGCTCCCGAACTCACTGTGCTCGTCGGTGGCCTGCGCGTGCTGAATACCAACGTCGGTCAGAGCAAACTCGGCGTCTTCACCAACAAACCGGAGTCGTTGACCAACGACTTCTTCATCAACCTGCTCGATATGAAGACGGTGTGGAAGGCGACCTCCGACGCGAACGACAAGTTCGAAGGCCGGGACCGCAAGTCCGGCGATGTTCGTTGGACAGCAACGCGCGCCGATTTGATCTTCGGGTCGAACGCGCAACTCCGGGCCCTGTCCGAAGTCTACGGAAGTACCGACGCTCACAAAACGTTCGTCCAGGACTTCGTCAACGCGTGGGCGAAAGTGATGAACCTCGATCGTTTCGACCTGGCTCCGGGCCGTCCCGCCGTCGCCGCCTAGCGAAGCGTCCCGCTCGACTTACACAGCCGGCCACAAAACAGAAGCGCGTCGCTGCCGAAGAGACGGCGACGCGCTTCGCGTCCTTCCACTCCGGCTACGAAGTCACACTGTTGATGATCCCGTTCACGCCGTCAGGGAAGAAACCGCCGCTCGACGCTCCCGGAGTGCTGTTCCCGTACACGATCGCGAGGACCTGCCCGGGATCGCGCACAACCGCGAGTGCCTGCGCGTCCACGTCGAAGTAATCCTTGCCCACCGGCGGCGGGGTTCGGTCATTCTTGTCCGTTTGAAAAATAAACGTGTCGTCATTCACCGCGCTTACCAGACGCAAATTTCCTGCGTGGTACGCCTCGGTCAACGCAATTTGCGCCGCCACTCCGAGATATTCCTTGCTCGAAATGAGCGGAGCAGCACCCCCGTACGCGGAAACGCCGGTGTCCTCAAAAGCGCGAGCGAGCGCCGTCGCGTGCTGGAAACCTTCGAAGCCCGTTCCGAGCGCATCGAGGTTGATCGTCGGCTTGGCCACGGCGTCTGCGCCCAACGCGCCGCGAAGCAGATGGACGTGCTGTTGTTCGTCGTACGCGATCTCGTTCATGATCGCAACGAGATGACCGGTCTTGTCCGTACTCGTAAGCGATGAAAGAAAGTTCACTTTCTTGCCGCCGAGAGTCGGGCCAGACTTCCCCGTCCCCGTCAGAGTGAACCCGCGCTGCGCGAGAGTCTGCCCCGTTGTAGCTATCGTGTAGAATTCCGCTTCGAGATATTCCAGGTTCAGCGCGAAATTCAAAATGTCCACGTCCGTGATCGATCCAGCTTTCACCGCCGCTTGAATCAACCCCGTTTTATTGATGCCGGGAATCTTGTCCAGCACTCCCAGCCGCCCGCCGACCATCACCGCTCCTGCGATCGCCGCCGCGCCCATCCCAACGGACTTGACGAAACCCCGCCGGTCGGACGTCTGCCGCAACCCTGCTGCCTTCTTCTCGTTTTCCATAAATGCTCCTTGGCACACCCGTAGCGTTCGATTTTTTTCAATTTGGTTTGGTTCGTTTGCGCCCAACCGTTCCCAAAAAACGGCCGAGCGTAGTGTTAGGTTAAATTCCCAGTGGCTGGCTCATGCAGGGGGGAGCCGTCCGTCGCTTGTACGCTCAGCATCGACCATTGGATTGTGCCGCCCGAATCTTTTTACAATCGGCACGCGCTGCGGCTTCACTCGATCGCGCCTCCGCCACAGCACCGTTCCCGTTCATTGACTTCACTCCAAGCGACTTTTATCATCAGGCGCACATGCCGGATCCCGACTCGCTGATCGGTCAAACCATTTCGCATGACCGGATCGTCGAAAAACTCGGCGGTGGCGGCATGGGTGTCGTCTACAAAGCCGAAGACACGCGCCTCAAGCGCTTTGTCGCGCTGAAATTCCTGCCCGACGCCGTTTCCAAAGACCCCTCTCGCATGCCCGTTTCGAGCGCGAAGCCCAAGCGGCCTCGGCACTGAACCACCCGAACATCTGCACGATTTACGATATCGGCGAGCAGGACGGCCCGCCCCGCCAGGTCACCAATTTCACTTCCGACCACATCTTCAGCTTCGCCTGGTCCCACGATGGCAAAACCCTCTACGTAGCCCGCGGCACGACCACGTCCGACGTCGTCCTCCTCTCCAACTTCCAATAGCCGCGCTCGCACCGCCGCCCGAAGAACTTAGCTTTGTACGGATCTTTGAATACATCAAAGCGGTGTAAAAAACGGATTGCTCTGAGGCTCGAAGACGCTGCAGTGATCTCCGCCGGGCCGGACGATAGATGGCGGCTTCGAAGCATGGCTTGAGTGGCGTCACGATTTCTTGCGTCGTAAAAGACTTTAATACGTGCTAACTTCTGCGCTCCGATCGGAAGACGAAGACGTGGAGCCTACCCTGCTCTGAAATGCAAAAAGGAGATCTTTTATGAAAATTTCACAATGGGCTGGAATTCTGGTGCTGGGCGCGCTGTTCATTCCGGCCAGCGCCATGCAAGCGCAGGCTACTGGCGACTCTCAGGCCGGGACTTCGTCCGGGCAGAGTTCCCAGGCGCTCGAGGATCAGGACATAGCGCTGTTGCGCAAAGATATCGGATCGAAGAAGAAACAGCTCGTGGCGGTGAACCTGAAACTGACGGACTCAGAGGCGACAAGATTCTGGCCGGTGTACGACCAATACACAGCCGACCTTGTGAAAATCAACAATGACAAATACGCGGTGATCAAGGAATACGCGAATTCGTTTGGATCGATTACGGACGCACAAGCACTCGACTTGGCCAAACGCGCCTTGGGCGCGGACGAGCGCGTGGCGCAACTGCGCGTCAGTTACATCCCGAAGTTCGCGGCCGTTCTACCGGGGAAAAAGGTAGCAACGTTCTATCAAATCGAGCGGCGCCTCCAGCAAATGATCGACCTGCAGCTGACCGGGCAATTCCCGCTAGTTCAGGATCAGCAGTAGCCGCGGGTAACTTGAAATCGCGGAAGGCGATGTCCTGCCGGGCCTTCGACGGTGGGGCATCGCTTTTTTCGTTTAGACGCGTGCAACGGGTGGAGCATCCAGCCTTAGCGGCGGGATGCCGAGTTCAGTTCGGCCGACCGACCCAGGAATACTGCCAGCCCACCGATAGATCGCTATAGTTCCCGCCCACGCGCACGACCGCTCCGTAGCTATAACTGAATTTAAAGGATTGATGCTTGCGCAGAGGGACGGAGGCGGTGACGCCGACTCGCGAGTTCGACTCCAGAGTTCCGACTGCTTCGTTTCCGTTCCGGTAGACCTTGCCGCCGTACCAATAGTTGGCATCAAGAGAAATCCAGAGGCGCGGCTTCAGGTCGTAGCTAAGGTGGCCTTCCAGCGCTCCGAGTGGATTCTGCGATTGCGTGTTGACTCCCGGATACATCGCGTTGTGCGAATAGAATTCGGGGTTTTCCGTGAAGAGCCAGACGCCGCTGTAAAAATCCACGACCCAATTGTTCCAGCGGCGCGATAATCCCACTTCCGGTTTGATGGACCAACGGTTCGTTCCTAGATTCACGAGGAGCATCGGATCGTACTGGCCCGTGGGAGCGGTGACCGTAACACTCGCGCCGACAAGCAACTTCTGTTTCCAGCCGGCATACTGCCGTAGATCCATTGCCGGACCGCCCTTCAAGTTAACGGAAAAGCGAAACAAGGAATCATAAAGCCCGGAGCGATATACAGCTTCCGGTGTGCCGTTCACGTTTGCCTTGAAGTGTCCGACCACGTATGGCAACACGGCGGTGAGGTTCGCAGTGCGACCAAAGAAATTCAATGAATGCGAATAGCTGACCGTAGGAACGTGCAGCGTCCCCTTTGCGTTGGAGATCGGCAGCGTGGGATTGATCAGAATGTTGCCGGTTTCGAAGGAATAGCTGAGCACGATGGCGTTTGAGTGGATAGGCGTGATGATGTAGGCGCGGGGTGTCAGGTCTTGCGCTTGCGCACGGGGTTCGAATGCGCATATGCAGGCAAAAAGAAGTACGAATCGGACGGATTCATATACTAAGCGCACGTGCCTAGCGCGCATCACTGTACGACCTTTGGCGAGTCATGGTGTGCCGCTTCTGCGCCCAGAAACTAGCGATAGTATGCGTTGCGCAGGACCGAAGCGCCAAATGTAGAAACGATGCGGGGCCACCGGGCGCGGTCTCCGTTGTAGGCGGCGAGCGCTGAGGCGCAGAGCGCGTGAAGGCGGTCTCGATCTTCGGTTACTTGATTCCATTGCGATTCGGTGGTGTTGCGAAGCGGAGGAGACGTTCGCAGTGCGAGCAAAGCTTCCGCAACCGAGCAGAGAAGTGAAAACGGCTAGTTCCCGGTTTGCGGTTCTTTGTGAGTGACCGGGACGACACAGCGAAAACCGAGGTGGTTGGTGCCAGTGCTGACTTCGCCCTTGCCGCGCGTGCCCACCATGTAGCGCGAACAGTACTGGTCGGTGCAGAGGAACGAGCCGCCGCGCTGAACTCTTTTGGGCTCGTTCGGCTCACCCGGATCGTATGCTGAGCTGGGACCCGTGGGATTTTTCACCGTACCGCCGCCAGCCATGAGCCGGGCGTAATAGTCCGGGCGATACCAGTCGGAAGTCCACTGCCAGACATTTCCCGCCATGTCGTAAAGGCCGTAACCATTCGGCGGGAAGACTGCCACTTCGCTGATGCCGATATGCCCGTCGTCGCCGGTGTCCTTCATCGGGAACTGACCCTGATGTGTGTTGGCCATCCACTTTCCACCGGGCCGGAATTCATCGCCCCACGGATACAGCTTGCCGGACAAACCGCCTCGCGCCGCGAATTCCCATTCAGCTTCCGTGGGTAGGCGCTTGCCGGCCCATTTCGCGTAGGCCTGGGCGTCTTCGTACGCCACATCAACGACGGGGAAATTGTCGCGGCCTTTCAAAGAAGATTGCGGGCCCTCGGGATGGCGCCAGTTCGCTCCGTGCACATACGACCACCACTGAAAGTGATCGTCGAGCGAAACCATGTGATCGGGCGGAGAAAAGACGACTGCGCCAGCGACCAAGTTCTCGGGCGGCGCATCTGGAAAATCCTTCGCGTTGGGCTTGCGCTCCGCCACGGTGACGTAGCTCGTAGCTTTCACGAAACGCGCGAACTCAGCATTCGTGACGTCCGTCTTGTCCATCCAAAAGCCATCGACATATACGCGATGGATCGGTCGCGAATCGACCGTAGCCTGCATGCCGACTTCGTTCAACGAATCATTCTGCTGAGCGCCCATCGAGAATTCGCCGCCGGGAATCCAGGCCATTCCCGCAAGAGCATTGGAGGGAGCCGGGAACTTGTTTTCGATGGTCGGCTGGAACGTCGGTCCTTGCATCCGCGAGGGCAGCGCCACGTTGGACGCCTGGGAAGCCGCGCGCGGCATGAATTTCCACGCAAGTATAGCAATCACCAGAATGATCGCCAGACCCGCCCCCACGAATCCGCGGCGTCGGCCCGACGGCTTCGTCTCTGGGGGGGACCCGCGGAGGTTCGATTTCGAGTTTGGTGGATTTTTCACGGACTATCCGCTCGGCGGATGCGACGCACGTAGGCTAGCACGACGCATCAGATGACGAGCTGTCTTTTTTAAGCGCGGAACCGGCTTTGCTCTGCGACCGTCGTGACACGAAACCGCGTCGGAATCGTTTCGTGAATCGTCCAAGCAAGCGGCATAGTATTCTCGGCGGGACTCAACGAATCGCACTTGGGAAAAAATCCGGCTGGCGTCGTTTTCTTGCCGTCCCACAGCGTCGCATTCTCGGAGGATCGTCATGGCATCTTTCGCCCGTCATCGCCTCGCTATTTTCCGCATTTTTCTAGTTCTGATGTTGTTGCTGGGTGCGGGAAAAATCGCAATTGGCAAGACCCTCCGCGGCGACGTGGTTACGATGAAGAATGGCGATCGTTTTACGGGCGAAGTAAAGCGGTTGCAAAGCGGCATCTTGTATATCGAAACCGATTACGCGTCCAGCAATCTTGCCGTCGATTGGTCGCAGGTGCAAAACGTGAAGAGCACCGCAATGTACCTGATTACCCTGTCGAACGGAAAACACGTCACGGGCCAGCTCGAGCGGCTTCCCGGCACCGGAGAGACCGGCGAGAACGTAACGATTCTGAACGGCGATCAGAGCCTGAAGATTCCGCCGCCGGAAATAGTACAGATCGATAGACAAAAATCCTCGTGGCTTCGCCAACTTCAGGGCAGCATCGACGCCGGCACGAGCTTCACCAGCGGCAACGGGCAGATCGCGGCGAACACCGACATGAACGCTTCGTACATGACGGCGGGATGGATGGCTTCCGCGGCCCTCGGAACTTCATTCGGTGACCAGAACGGTGGCATCAAAACCAACCGCAACGATATCTCGTTCTCGGGCGAAAAATTTTTAGGCCGCAATTCTTATGTTGGCGGTTTGGTTGACTTCCTGCATAGCAGCCAGCAGGACCTAAACCTTCGCACCACGGCCGGCGGCGGTTACGGGCGCTTCATTCGCAGGACGGGAACCACCGATTTCCGTTGGATTGCGGGCGCTGTGTTCACGCAAGAGAATTTTTCTACGGTCGGCCAGCCCTCGGGTAGCAACGCAGAGGGTCTGCTTGGCATGGGCTACGATTCGTACCGGTTCAAGGTTGGCGAAATCCACTCACAAATACTTGTCTTCCCCGGCCTTTCCGATTCCGGCCGCGTTCGCATGACCACAACGAATTCTCTGGTGATTAAACTGACGAACAATTTCCATTTCACGTTTTCGTTCTGGGACAACTACGATAGCCGCCCACCCACCACCGCAAAGAACAACGAACTCGGCCTCAGCTCGGCGATTGGCTGGTCATTCTAGCGAGGTGCCGCGGGACGCTTGCGTTGGCACGGAAGGAGAAATCCACATGAACGCGACCGGAACCTTCGTAAAGGAGACAATCTTTAGAGGCTTGCTGTTCTTAATTCAGGTCGCACTGCTCGTTGTGATATTCAACTAAGCGATCGAGTTGACGTCGAAACTGGCACATCCGACTGTGCCGCAACGTTCAGGCGAATCCCAACCAGCGAGCGTAAGCAACGTACTATACAAAAAGGGGTCAAACACTTGATGAGATTGCGCTTCAAGACTTTGGCGATGGCGGCTCTCGCCGTGTCGATATTTTCCGCGGCACCCGTGCAAGCACAAAAGGTGAAGTACAGTTTCGACAAATCGGTCGATTTCCAGCACTACAAACGTTACGCGTGGGCGAAGAACTACCTACTCACTCGCCAGGTGCCCGAAGATCAAAAGTCGATTGCGGAATCCATAAAAAGCTCCATCACCAAACAGCTGGTGGCGAAAGGATTCATGTTGGACGCCCAGAATCCGGATTTCCTGATCAGCTACGAAGCGGGCGGCATGACCAAATCGGACATTTCGGCCGTGCCCGATTTGTCGCGCAATATCGCCGACCCCAATGCGATAGATCAACCGGCCTTCGGGACGCCGATGAACGCATCGGACGCGTGGGTTTCAGTGCTCGCCGGTATTCGCGTGACCATTGAAGACGCAGGAACAAAAAAATCAATCTGGATTGGCCAGCTCTCAACCAAAGTGAAGGACCCGCAGCACGTGATGCAGACGGCGGACAAGCAGATCGATACGGCAATGGTTAAGCTGCTGAAACCATTCCCGCCTACCGGATCAAAGTAGAGACACTCCGCCGGACCAAGGGTTGGTTACGCGTCGGGCGGCCAGGGGTGAGCCGTGATCGATAAGGCGTCTCCCCGCTCAACTAGTCCACTCGGTCCCAGGTGTCATCCGGGTTGTAGGAATCCATCGCTGCAGCCAGTTGCTCAGTTTGGTCTCCGAGGTCCTTCTCGTAGACCACGCCGTCTTTGTCCACGATGAAGGTCATCACACCCGAGTTCCGATACTGAGCGGGATAAGCCACAAACGCGAACCCACGAGTCATTTTCCCGTCAACGATGTAGTCGAGCGCTCCGCCTTTCGCCCCGGCACCTTGCTTCGTGAGAATGCGGAAGTAGTAACCGTGGAAGGGCGAGGCTTTGCCCTGCTGCGTCGAGGTATAACCCTGGCTAGCCGCTTCTACTAGGAGTGGCCCAATCGGGCTCGGGGGATCGTTGTCGTTCGTCTTCCAGTAGAGACCGTTTTGCTTGCCGTCATCGCTGAGAAATTTCTGCGCGAACTGTTTCGTGGCGCCGCCGTCACGAGCGTCGGAGGCGTAATCCTTTTGCGCACCAACCAGACCGTACAAAATTTCGATGGCGTCGTTCTCGTTCGTGCCCACGCGGCGCTGTAGGATTTCGGTCTTGCCCGCCGTGGTGTCGAAATACCACGCGCCGCTGCTGTTCTTGGTGATGGGAATTGGCATTGGCCAGTTTTCCGCGCCGACATAGAGCGTCACGGTGCCGTCCGGCTCCTGAACTACACGGTGCATCTGGTCGTAACGCGTAACAAACTCCGCGGCCATTCTCTTGTCCGCCACATCGTCGCCCGTACGCGTGATCGACTGCGCGTTCGACCCAAAGATCTGGCCGATTTCAGCGTCGTTATTGGTTTTGGCCGCGTCATAGAGCGCGAGCACCGCCTCGCCCGGCGACGCGAAAGTCTTCTCATTCGCCTGCTGGGCGAGCGCCGGATGCGGGCTCAAAAAGCTTCCGATTCCCGCGACTACGAGGATCGATGGGATCGTGAGTAAAAGGATGCGGCGCGCGCTGCGAACCACGGACATGGGAACTTCGATTGCGAATGCCATAAGGCTCTCTCCTGAAATCGGGATCAACCATGCAACGACCAAGCTGACGCTACTTGTGACGGCCGCCACTACGTTGGGAAGCGGGCCGGGCATGTTCACCCGACAGACTTTGTGCTCCGCGCGCGCTATTCGTTCGCGTATTTCCGCCACCGCCGTAATTGCCGAACGCGCTGTTGCTCGTCCCATGGCTGCCCTGTTGGCCGCCATAACCGCGCGCTGCCTCGCGCTGAGCCGGCGCATTTGGCTGCCGGCCCTGGTTCGGCGTCGCCCGATTTTGGCCGCTGAGATTGTTCTGACCAGCATGGCTGTTCGTGGGCGTAGCGCGCGTGTTAGCGAACTGCGGCTGATTGCGGCTCTGGCTGAAATTCGGCGTCGTAAAATTATTGGTCCGGTTCTCCGCGTTGACGTTGTTCCGGTTTACGTTGTTCGCGTTCACATTGTTGCGGTTGACGTTATTCACGTTCACGTTGTTGTGATTCACGTTGTTTACGTTGACGTTGTTCCGATTTACGTTGTTCACATTCACGTTGTTGTGGCTGTAGTAGTTATTGCGGTTGACCACCGTCGTGGAGTGCGAGACGTAAACGTTGCGGTTGTACACCACCGTCGAGCTGTGCCAGCCGCATCCCCACGAGTTGTAGCCCCAACCACAGCAATGATTGTTGTTCGCAATTGCCGCACCTACGGCGATTCCAAGCCCGAAGGAAATAAGTCCGACGGCGACCATATCGCCGGTCGAATAACCGGGATACGGCGGCACAGGCGCGCCGTACACAACGGTCGGGTTATAGGTGGGAACGTAAACGACCGTGGGTTGCGCTGGCTGAATGATGATCGTTTGCGGCGGAGCTTGAACGATCACAGGCGCCGCTGGCGCTGGAGGAGGAGTCGCCGGTGGCGGCTGAGTGGAAACGGTCTGTTTGTCGTTGCTCTTCAGATTGCCCGACTGCTGAGCGCGCTGGCGCATCACCTGCACTGCGTTCATCACGTCCTGAGGCGTGTTCACGTACGCGTCGCCGAGCGCCGCCGTCCAGGAAAGATTCGTCGCCATCTGGGTCATCACGTCCGGAAATTGAGTGAGGCCTTTGACGCTGTTGTCCCACGACTGGCCATCCACCGCTTTGTTGAGCGCGTCACCTTTCAAGCTGGCGTTCTGGCCGAGCCACGTGTTCGCTGCAGTTACCTGGTCTGGATATGTGGAGGCGGCGAGAACCAGGGCGACGAGATTGTCGGGAAAGAGCGCGATCGGCGCCACCAATTGATACAGCTCGTCAGGCGTAGGATTCGCTTGAGTCGTGGCAGGAACCTGCTGCGACTGTTGGGCCAGCGCCGATGTGGTAGCCGCTGGCTGCCCGGATGAGGCGGGCGCGGGAGATCCGGAGGTCGGCTTGCTGCACCCTTCCAGCGTGAGCGGCGCGTATAGCAGGCTCACGCTCAACAGAATCGAAAGGAAATATTCGGCATTTTTCATTGGGACACCTCGGTGCGACACAGCAGTCGCGAGACTTCAAATTTCCGTGCAGCGTACTCGCCTGGCAGGTTCTCTATTTCAAAATTCCTGTCATGCACTATCCAACATTCACGGCAGCCGATGTGTTGCGAACGGCAGAACCGTCCAACCGACGGCGTCCCGGCGCGCGGCAGAGTACTCCACGAAGCTTTTCGTAAGCGTTCCGGTCTTCACTGAAGCGCGTGCGACGGCTATGAAAGTCGATCCAATGCTCGGGCTGGGAAAAGATTTTTTTGAAATCGCCGGTTCCAAATCGGCCGGAAAGAATGCAGATTGCTGCTATTCGACCGGGAGTATAGTCAAGCAACTCGGCGGAAATCAACGCTCAAATCAAAGCGAGCACAAATGCCCGTAGACGCAAATCCGCTCGATCCCAAAATTCAGGGCTTGCAGCCGGCTTCCTTCATCGATTTTTCACGTTCAGCCTGCTGCTCGGCGACGAGCTGCAAGCCACTTCGCATATAATCTCGCGACGGTTGAGTCGACCGGACGGGCGAGACCGTTCGACGCCAGATTGCCTTATTTTGTAGCGCACGCCTTGTCATCTGTCTAAGCTAAGCGACCGTTGGAGCGCATTCCGATGGGCTTTCTCACAAATTTGAGACTGCGGCGAAAGCTGTTGGTCGCTATGGCCCCGCTCGTGTTGATGGTGCTGGCGGCGGGGGTCTATTCGTCGATTGAAAGCAACTTGATCGACACTTGGTATAGCGCGTTGATAGACCAACAGGTCAAAGCGCTCCGAAGCGTAGAGGAAGCTCGAGCACATACCAACCGATTCGGGTTGTTTCTGTTTGAGCTGGTTAATGAAACCGATCCAGATCGAAGGCAGGTGCTCGACGGAGACTTGGACAAGATCCGTGCTGACTACCATGCGGCGATGACCAAGGCCCTTGACGTGAGCCCCGACCGCGCGGCCGAAATCAACGCCGCATCTGCCCTTTTCGATCGAGCGGAATCCGACGCCAGGCCCGTTCGTGCGGCGGCGCTTGCCGGCGAGAACACCAAGGCGTTGAATCTGTTACGTGGAACCGTAAATCAGGAGTTGCAAAATGCCCGCCAGGCCAACATCGGGATAATAGGGGAACTTCAGACATACATCGACAAGCGCTCCGACGATTTAACCAGAAACACTCACCACGCAATACTAATCACCTGGCTTGTCATCGGCTTCGGCCTGCTGGCGTCATGGGCTGCCGCTTTTTATATCGTACAAACAGAAGTGGTAGGCGAATTAGTCTCTCTGCAAGGCAGCATCCAGAATTCGGCCGACGGTAGGCTAGACCACACAATCCCGTACCTCGACCGGAAAAATGAGATCGGCGAAATAGCACGTGCGCTGCGTACCCTGCAGATGGGCGCTCGCGAGCGCCAGACACAGGCTTGGGTGAAGACGGAAGTGGGGGCGATCCTTGCGACCTTACAGCCAGCGCAGGACTATCCGGAATTTGGAAAAGCCCTGTTGTCGCGGTTGTCGCAGGCCGTTCCGTTGATTTACGGAGCGTTCTACATCGCAGACGAAAGTCGCAAGAGGTTCTCACGCGTAAATTCGTTCGCCAATACCGACGCCAGCGGTCCCAGTGAATTTGCGCTCGGAGAGGGACTTGCAGGACAAGCAGCTGTCGAACGGCGGATGCTTGAAGCTGCGGCTGGCGATCAGGTTCGAATCTCCGCGGGAATGGGAACTCTGACGGTCGGGAAGATCCACTTTTTCCCGGTCCTCAACAAAGACGAGACGACCGCCGTTATTGAACTGGCGACGAATTCGTCATTGTCCGAACGCCAACGAACCTTGATGGACTCGTTGCTGCCCTCCGTCGCTCTCAGCGCTGAAATCTTGTCCGGCAACATCGCTACTCGAGAGCTTCTCGATCAGACCAAGGCGCAAGCGGAATCCTTGGCCGCTTCGGAACGCCAGCTCGAAGTCCGCAAACAAGAACTGGAGAAGATCAATCAGACGCTTGAGGCGTCTGGCGAGGAATTGCGACGAGCCAAAGAAGTGGCGGAGGAAGCTACCAAGGCCAAGTCCGATTTCCTCGCCAACATGAGCCACGAAATCCGCACTCCGATGAACGCGATCATCGGGATGTCGCATCTGACTTTACGCACCGATCTGAATCCACGGCAGCATGATTACGTCAGGAAAATTCAACTTGCCGGCCAGCACCTGCTCGGGATCATCAACGACATTTTGGATTTTTCGAAAATCGAAGCGGGCAAGCTGACGGTTGAAAACATCGACTTCGATCTGGAGCGCGTGCTTGAGAACGTTAGCAATCTGATTTCTGAGAAGGCCTCCGCGAAAGGCCTGGAACTCATTTTTGATATTGCTCCCGCGGTTCCAACGCAACTCAAGGGCGACCCGCTGCGCCTCGGTCAAATCCTGATCAATTTCTGCAACAACGCAGTGAAGTTCACCGAGCGCGGCGAAATTGTGGTCTCTGCGAGGATTCAGGAGAAAGATGAAGAAGGACAACTGATCTACTTTGCGGTGCGCGACACCGGCATCGGCCTTACTAAAGAGCAAATGGGAAGGCTGTTTCAGGCGTTCGAGCAGGCGGATGCATCAACGACTCGTCAGCACGGCGGGACGGGCCTGGGGCTCGCGATCTCGAAGCGGCTTGCACAGTTGATGGGAGGCGATGTTGGCGTCGAAAGCGACGAAGGTAAGGGCAGCATCTTCTGGTTTACCGCACGCCTCGGCAATGGGGCGGCCGCTCGACGCCACACTACCCCGCCCGATCTCAGGGGGCGCCGGGTTTTGATCGTCGACGATAATCCGCAAGCCCGCGCCGTGCTTTCCAGCATGCTAACAAGCATGACGTTCGAGGCAGATGAAGCTCCTTCCGGTTTGGAAGCTATCGGAATGGTGCGCGATGCTGCCGCTGCGAATAAACCGTACGAAATCGTTTTCCTGGACTGGCAGATGCCGGGTCTCGACGGCTTCGAAACCGGGAAACGAATTCGGGCTCTTCCAAATTTAGAAATTCGCCCGCATCTCGTGATGGTGACTGCCTACGGTCGTGAAGAGGTGTTAAAGCAGGCCGACGACAACTCGTTTGCGAACATTCTCATTAAGCCGGTCACAGCCTCGATGCTGTTCGATTCAGCGATCGAGGTTCTCGGCGCAAAAAGTTTGAAGACGTACGAAGCCGCGCCCGATCCGGATGCCAATCTCGGACGAATTCGCGGCGCGCGCGTCTTGCTCGTCGAAGACAATGAACTCAATCGTGAGGTCGCGCTCGGCCTGTTAGAAGATGCCCACTTAACCATCGAAATCGCCGAAAACGGACAGGTCGCCGTACAGATGGTAGCCGAACACAATTACGATCTGGTGCTGATGGACATGCAAATGCCCGTGATGGATGGTCTGGCCGCAACACGAGCGATCCGCCTGAAGCCGCAATTCCAATCGCTTCCCATCATCGCCATGACTGCAAACGTGATGGAAAGTGATCGCGAAAGGTGCACCGAAGCAGGCATGAACGACCATCTCGCCAAGCCAATCGATCCCGAGGCTCTTTTCGCGGCACTCTTGCGCTGGATCAAGCCTCGCGCGGACGTCGTCGCAAAAGTTCCGCCAGAATCCCCTGCAACCACGGCACGCGTGCCGGAGCCAGCTCCGTCTCCGGTAATTGCTACCTTGCAGATAGAGGGTGTAGACACCCAAGCGGCCCTGCGGCGGACCGGCGGAAATCCCAAACGCTACGAAATGTTGCTGCGCAAGTTCGCGGAGTCGGCAAACGTTGAAGAAATTCGCGACGCGCTCGCTTCGGGCGACACCGCCACCGCGGCGCGCGCCGCCCACTCGCTGAAAGGCGCTGCGGCGAATCTCGGAGCGAAAGCCGTCGCGAACTCGGCCGCGGAAGTCGAAACGGGAATCAAAGCGGGACAGAGTGTACAGCCTCAGTTGGACACCTTGGCGACGAAACTCCGCGCGGCTGTCGTGGCAATCCGGTTGGCCCTCCCCAACGAACAGGTCGGAGAGAGCGCCCGTGCGGCGACCGCCGATCCGGCCTCCGTTGCGGCGCCGTTGCGAAAATTGGCAAAACTTCTATCGCACGACGATGGTGACGCAGCCGATTTCATTTTGGAAGCGCAACCGCACCTGGCGAAGGTGCTCACAGGATCGGAAATTACTAGCCTGCGCGATTTCGTAGGCAATTACGATTTTGTCGGCGCCCTGAAGTGCGTTTCGGAGATTGCCAGTCGGTTAGGCCTTCAATTGGAGTGACACGATGATTCAGACGCCGGTCCAAAAGTTGATTTTGATTGTCGATGACACGCCCATAAACATCGGAGTGATTTCCGGTGCGCTGAAAGACTCCTTCGCGACAAAAGTGGCAACGAGTGGTGAGAAGGCGCTCGCGATCGCGTCAGGAAAAGAGAGGCCGGATCTAATCTTGTTGGACATCATGATGCCGGAAATGGACGGCTACGAAGTTTGCCGCCGATTGAAAGCGAATCCTGACACGCGCGATATTCCGGTAATTTTTCTTACCAGCCAAACAGAAGCGGAGGACGAGACCAAAGGATTCGAGGTCGGCGCTGTTGACTATGTCCACAAGCCGTTTTCGGCCGCCGTTGTAAAAGCACGCGTGCGCACTCATCTGATGCTCCGCGAAGCACATGCTCAAATTGCGAAGCAGCTCGTTGAAATAAACACCGAACTGGAAATGGCTCGGCAAATTCAGCTCTCCATTTTGCCGAGCACCACGCCGAAGATTAATGGCATGGAGATTGTGGCGCGCTACATTCCCATGACTTCGGTCGCCGGAGATTTTTACGACTTCATCGTCCAGGATGACCGGCACCTGGGCATCCTTATCGCTGATGTATCTGGACACGGGTTGCCCGCCGCTCTTATCGCCTCGATGCTCCAGGTCGCCCTGACCGCACAGACTAGTCACGTTTCCGAACCCGGAAAAGTACTGGCAGGTTTGAATCGCGCGCTTTGTGGAAAGTTCCAGCAGAATTTCGTGACGGCGGCCTACGTCTATCTGGACTTGGAAAAGAACGTTCTGAAATACGCAGGTGCCGGCCATCCGCCGGTTTTGATTTGGCGCAAGTCAGCCGGCATCGCCAGCCAGTTGCTGGAAAACGGACTGGTGCTGGGCCAGTTCGACGATGCTACCTACGATTCGATAGAAATACCCATCGAGGTTGGCGACAGATTCGTCCTTTATACCGACGGAATTCCCGAAACATTCAGCCCAGATGGAGAGGAATTTGGGACGGACCGCTTCTTGCGATTTATGGATGCGAATACCAGGCTCGATGCGGGCCCATTTGCGGACGCTTTGCTGTTCGAATTAGCACGCTGGCTGGATCGACCTCCGGGCGAGGGACATAAAGACGACATTTCACTTCTGGTGGTTGACTTCACGCCTCGCTGATCACCAGTCCCCATTTAAAGCTGGCGGTGATAATTTCCCTTCCCTCTGGCAACTGGCCTGGCGCGAAAAGGCTGCGCCCCCGCGGCGCGCATTCCAGATAACGACTTCCTTTCAGGCGAAGCGAGTCGGATTTGCGACCGCGCGCCACTGTGACTTTCCGTTCGGTCGGGAAGAGGAAATGATCTCGAATAATTCACGTTGATGTGATTGGCTGTGATATACCGTTTCCTATCGGAAGCCCCAAACCGCGGTTTTTTTGCGAGAGTAGCGCCTGGGAATACGCCTTCGTCCGAAGCCCTTAAGTTTGTTCGCGAAGAATGCCATGAAAACCACCGACCAATTTCGTCCTCTCCGGGCAGAGAATGACTCACGCGTTGGCATTCGGAAAACCCGAAAATACCGCCTATCGTTGTGGGTGATTCTATTTGCATGCGCGATGTGGTCCGACGGATGCGGAAGCATGGCGCTTCCTCCGGCCGGACCTCCCGACGTCCAGGTCGTACAAGTTGTACAGAAAGACGTCCCGATTACGAGGGACTGGGTTGCTACGCTCGACGGCAAGGTGAACGCCAACATCCGAGCGCAAGTTGCCGGGCTCTTGACCAAACAGATTTACGTGAACGGAGCGTACGTCACCAGAGGCGCTCCTTTATTCTTGATTGACGCCCGGCCGTTTCAAGCAGCGCTCGATTCGGCGACGGGAAATCTCAATCAAGCGAACGCCGATCTGCAGGTGGCACAAGCAAAACAAGGAAAGACCGATCTGGACGTGAAGCGATATACACCTCTTGTGGTGACGGGCGCGATCAGCAAACAGGAAATGGACGACGCAATTCAAGCGGATGCCGCCGCGAGAGCTCAGGTGGAAGCTGCGAGGGCCGCGATCTCCAGCGCTACGGCCGCAGTCGAAAACGCCAAAATCAATCTGGGCTTTACCCGGATCGTGGCGCCGATCGACGGCGTCTCGGGCATCGCCAGCGCGCAGGAAGGCGACTTCGTCGGTCCGCAGAGCGGCGTTCTGACCACGATCTCCACCGTAAATCCCATCCTCGCGAATTTCACTGCCAGCGAGCAGGAATATTTGGGCGCGATACGGCAGATCCGGAAAGATAAATCGAGCGACGACGTCGCGCTCGGACGCCTCGAATGGCACCTTCGGCTTACCGATGGGACTGCCTATCCTTATCCTGGCCGCTTTTACGCTCTCGACCGCCAGGTGGATATCAAGACGGGCGCGATTCTGGTGCAAATCGCGTTTCCAAATCCCGGAAATATGCTTCGCCCCGGAGGCTTTGGCAGCGTCAGCACCGTGACGAACACGCAAACCGGCGCGCTGCTCGTGCCGCAACGCTCCGTCACCGAAGTGCAGGGTGGTTTCATGGCCGCGGTGGTCGGAAGCGACAACAAAGTTCACATTGAGCCGGTCAAAATCGGAGCGAAGAGTGGCGACATGTGGATCGTCACGGACGGCCTCAAAGTCGGCGACCGGATCGTCGCGGACGGGATACAGAAAGTGCGGGACGGAATCGAGGTGAATCCCAAGCCGTACGTGAGCGGACCAGTAACCGCAGAGAACAACTAACACAGCGCCGCAGGATCGAGGACCGAGACGATGTCCAAGTTTTTCATCAACCGGCCGATCGTGGCGATCGTGATTGCCATCGTCATGGTGATCGCGGGCGCCGCTGCCATGTATAGCCTGCCCACCGCGCAATTCCCCAACATCGCCGACCCACAGATTCAGGTGACCGCCACTTATCCCGGCGCGGACGCCATCACCGTGGATCAGTCCGTGGCGACGCCGATCGAGCAGCAGATGAGCGGCGTCGACAACATGGAATACATGTACTCGTTGAACGCCAACAACGGACAGATGAAAACCACGGTGGATTTCAACATCGCCACCGATCCGAACACCGACCTGATTCTCACGCAGATGCGGCAATCGCAGGCAGCCTCGCAACTGCCTTCGGAAGTGAACGCGCAAGGCGTCGTGGTGCAGAAGTCCACGTCCGCTCCGCTAATGCTTTTCAATCTTTACTCTCCCGATGGGAAATACGATTCGAAATTCCTCTCCAACTACGCGTACATCAATCTTCTCAGCCCACTGACGCGTTCCTACGGCATCGCAAGCGTCACCATTTTCGGCGCGGGCCAGTACGCCATGCGCTTCTGGGTGAACCCGGATCAGCTCGCCAAGCTTCAAATCACCGTGCCGGAAATTATTTTGGCGGTGAAAGCGCAAAACAACGTGAACCCGGCGGGGCAGATCGGCGGCGAACCCGTTCCTGCCGGCCAGGACTACACCTACGCGGTGATTGCGCAAGGAAGATTGGTTTCCGCGGAGGAATTTGGAGACATCGTGGTTCGGGCCAATTCCGACGGCTCCTTCATCCGGCTTAAGGACGTCGCGCGAATCGAACTCGGCACTCAGTTTTACAACCTCACGGGTCACATGGACGGCAAGCCCGCCGCAGTAATCGCCATCTACCAGCTCCCGGGATCGAACGCGATCAAAGCCGCCCAGGGCGCGAGAGATCTGCTGGCCCAGGCTAAGAAGAGTTTTCCGTCGGGCTTGGACTACGTGGTCGCGCTTGACACCACGCTGCCCGTCACCGAAGGCATCCACGAGATCCTGAAGACTCTGCTCGAAGCGCTCATCCTCGTGATTATCGTCGTGTACATCTTCCTGCAGGGCTGGCGAGCGACGTTGATTCCGTTGCTCGCAGTGCCGGTCTCGCTGATCGGCACGTTTCTCGTTTTTCCGATGCTCGGCTTTTCGATCAACACGCTTTCGTTATTTGGCCTCGTTCTCGCGATCGGTCTAGTGGTCGACGATGCGATCGTCGTCGTGGAAGCGATCGAGCACCACATAGAGCATGGATTGTCTCCAAAAGACGCGGCTTTCAAGGCCATGGAAGAAGTCTCTGGCCCGGTGGTCGGGATCGCGATCGTGCTGTCCGCAGTCTTTATTCCCACGGCGTTTGTTCCCGGAATTACGGGCCGCCTCTACCAGCAGTTCGCTGTGACCATCGCGGTTTCCGTGATCATCTCCGCGTTCAATGCGCTCACCCTTAGCCCGGCGCTCGGCGCGCTGCTGTTGCGGCCCAAAACCGAGTCGCGAGGGCCACTGAAGAAGTTCTTCGACTGGTTCAACCGTTCATTCGGCCGCGCGACCACCGGCTACGTGAACTGGTGTTCAACGCTCATTCATAAGATGAGCATTACGATCATTCTTTTGCTCGCGTTCACGGTGCTGGCCGGCGTTTTTGGCGCGAAGTTGCCCAAGAGTTTCCTGCCCGAAGAGGACCAAGGGTACTTGTTCGTCGCCCTGCAGCTTCCCGACGCCTCTTCGCTGCAGCGAACCACCGCCACGTCGCGGAAAGTGGAAGACATTCTGATGGCGACTCCCGGCGTGGATCACGTGACGACCGTAGTCGGATACAACATGTTGAGCGGCGTTCAGAACACCTACAGCTCGTTTTTCTGGGTGACGCTGAAGGAATGGAAGGAACGCAAGGCGGCCGACGAACAGTATTGGGCCATCAAGATTCATTTAAATACGGCGCTGCGCACCATCGCCGAAGGCACTACCGTCGCGTTTCCTCCGCCCGCGATTCCCGGCGTCGGCGCTTCGGGCGGCGTCACATTCGTCCTTGAAGATCGAAGCGGCCAGGGCGTCGATTTCCTTCGCGCCAATCAAGAAAAGTTCATGGCCGCGGCGCGGCAACGGCCCGAATTCGCGCTCGTATTCACTACGGCTCTTCCGTCCGTGCCTCAACTTTCCGTAAAAGTGGATCGCGACAAAGTTCTAAAGCAAGGCGTGGCTCTCAGCGACGTTTACCAGACGCTGCAGGCCTTCATGGGCGGGGCGTTCATCAATTTCTTCAATCGTTTCGGTCGCGTTTGGCAGATTTACGTTCAGGCCGAAGGCAGTTTCCGCACGCAGGCTGACAACGTCGGAAAATTCTACGTCCGCAACAACACGGGCCAAATGGTGCCGCTCTCCACCGTCACCACGATCGAACGGCGTCTCGGTCCTGAGTTCACCATGCATTACAACCTCTACCAGTGCATCCAGATCAACGGCAACACCAAGCCCGGCTACAGCTCGGAACAAGCCATGAAGGCGCTGGAGGAAGTGTTTGCCCAGACCATGCCGCCCGAAATGGGTTTCGATTACATGGGCATGTCATTCCAGGAACAGAAGGCGCAGCAGGGCGTCTCGCCGGCGGTGATCTTCGGCTTCTCGATTCTTTTTGTGTTCCTCATTCTTGCGGCGTTGTACGAAAGCTGGACTTTGCCGTTCAGCGTGTTGCTCAGCACGCCTGTTGCGGTGATGGGCGCGTTCCTGGTGCTCTTCTCGCGCAGAATTTTCGGCCTCGCGGTTCTGCACCGCTTTGAGAGTTTGGGCATCGAGTTCAACGTGTACGCCCAGATCGGCCTCGTGATGCTGATCGGTCTCGCCGCGAAGAACGCGATCTTGATCGTGGAATTCGCCAAGGCGGAATTCGAAAACGGAAAGCCGCTTGTGGACGCGGCGCTCGAAGGCGCCAAGCTCCGCCTACGTCCGATTCTGATGACGTCTTTCGCGTTCATCCTGGGATGCGTGCCGCTGTGGCGAGCAACCGGCGCGGGAGCGGTTTCGCGGCAGGTGATGGGCACGGCGGTGATCGGCGGAATGGCCGCCGCGAGCGGCATCGCGATCTTCCTGGTTCCGGCGCTTTTTTACGGAATTGAAAAGTTGAGCGGCGCGGATCGCGAGCATGCGACAACGAAACCCGCGCCGGGCAAACCGGGCCTGGCGCCAGGCGATTAGCTCCAATCTGTGAGCTGAAACCACAAATCATGATGACGCAAGGGTCATTGCGAGCGAAATCGGGGCCAAGCCGGCCGGCAACGCGAACTCAAGGCGACGATTGTCCACGGTACAAGCGCGCGAGCTTCGGAAGAAGCATTCCCTCACGCGTTCTGGCCGCCGCGGTCTCCGTCGCGATCGTTCTCTCGGGCTGTGCGGTAGGCCCGAATTACAAGCGCCCCGCGGTCGACGTTCCTACGGACTTTCGCAGCGCGGAAGGACAGGCGCAGCAGGCTTCGCTCGCCGACTTGCCGTGGTGGGAAGTGTTCAAGGACCCGAGGCTGCAGGAGCTGGTCCGGACGGCGCTGAAGAACAATTACGACCTGCGAATCGCGATTTCGCGAGTGGAGCAGTCGCGGCAGCTTCAAGCGCAGGCGCGCTCGCAATTTCTACCGTTCGTCAACTATTCCACGGTCAACAGTGACGGCCGTAACGAATTCGCCGGCACCGTTGCGCCGAACGGCGGCATCACCCGCGGAACTTTTGTCGGCGCGGCCAGCGTTGCATGGGAAGCCGACGTGTGGGGCCGGATTCGCCGCCTGAACGAATCGGCACAGGCACAATATCTGGCTACCGAGGAGGCCCGGCGCGGAGTGATGCTCACGCTGGTGAGCGATGTGGCGCAGGCCTACCTCGAGCTTCTCGAACTGGAGCTTGAACTTCAAATCGCCAAAGACACTACCGCCTCCTTCGGCGATACTTTGAAATTTTTCAATCAGCGGTACGAGGGCGGCGTTGCGACGAAGCTGGATACCTCGCGCGCCGCGGCCGCACAGGCGACGTCGGCGGCAGCCATCCCTGAAACGGAGCGGCAGATCGCTCTGAAGGAAAATCAGATCAGCGTTTTGCTCGGCGAGAATCCCGGCCCGATTCCGCACGACGCCAAACTTCTGGATGAAATCGTTCCACCCGACGTTCCCGCCGGACTTCCTTCCGCGCTGCTGGAGCGCCGGCCGGACATCCTGCAGGCCGAACAGCAGATGCGCGCCGCGAACGCGCAGGTCGGAGTCGCCACCGCGAACTTTTTCCCACAGATCGGGCTCACCGCGCTGTTTGGCCGCGCGAGCAGCCCGCTTTCTGCGATCACCAGCGGGCAGGCCACCGTGTGGAGCATCGCTGCCAATATGACCGGGCCGATTTACCAGGGGGGCGCGCTCACCGCGCAAAAGCGGCAGGCCGTGGCAGCGTGGCAGCAAGCGCAGCTCCAATATCAGGAAACGGCGCTAAATGCGTTTCAGGATGTGGCGAACGCGCTCATCTCGCGCCAGAAATTCGACGCCACTCTGATTGAACAGAATCGCTCGGTGGAAAATTATGAAGTTGCGGTGAAGATTTCGTTGCAGCGCTACGAAACCGGAAAGGCGAACTACTACGAAGTCCTCGAAGCTCAACAGCTGCTATATCCTGCTCAAAACGCGGTCGCCCAGACCGAGCTGAACCGGCGCACCATAATCGTGCAGCTCTACAAAGCGCTGGGCGGCGGTTGGAATCTTAGCGATCCCCAGTGGATGGGCACCTCTCCCGTAAGTTCCCAGTCCCCGGCACCCAAGACAAGCCCTTAGCTCGATGCGAGTAGAAAACACACGTCAAAGCGAATTGAACCGTATCAACGAGACTCACCTATCGATCCGATTTCCTCGGACTTGAAAAAAGCAGTGGATTGAACGAGCGAATCAACGTATAACGCGTCAACCGGGATAATCGGAATTCGTGAGTCTGCAGTTTGAGGCCCCGCGTACCCATGTGCGAAAGGATAAAAACATGAGAGCTAAGAGCTATGCATTCCTGGCGGCGCTTGTAGCTATTGCGATCGTCGGTCCCTCGCCTATCTGGGCGCAATCGACGGCTCCAAAAACCCGAAGCGCAACCACGGCGCATCTCGATACGGATGAGAAGAAGAACGTCCAAGCCTACGTTGATTTGTTACGGAGCGATGTCCGGCAACAAAAAGCCGAGATTATGGGCTCCATGATGATACTCAGCGCGGAGGACGCGACAAAATTCTGGCCGATTTACAGCGACTACGACGCGCAGCTGGCCAAGCTCAATGACCAGCGAGTCGAAAATATCAAGGAATATGCGCAGAATTACGACGACATGACGGACGCAAAGGCGGATGAGCTGATCCAAAAATCGCTCGCTTACCAAAAACAACGCGGCGAGCTGCTCGCCCAAACGTACGGCAAGGTTAAGGACGCTCTAGGGGCGGTCACGGCGGCGCGTTTTGCCATGATTGAACACCAACTGCTGCTGATCATCGATCTGCAGATCGTTTCGTCGCTCCCGGTTGCTCAGAAAGCTTCCTAAAATTCCAGCAAGAGGAAGGGATCGCCCATGCAAAAGGCACTTCTCAGCGTAGCAGTTCTGGTTTTGGGGACGCTCGTCCTTCGTCCAGTTTCCGGACACGCCTCTCCCTGGCTCAACGGAAAAGGTGCTGCGACCGATCCGTCACCTCAGAGTAAGAAAACGATCACCGTACCCGCCGGAACTCGAATCCTGATTCGAACGGTCGATTCGATTGACTCCAGCAAGCAGAAAACAGGCGATCGCTTCACGGCTACCCTCGAAACCAACTTGCAAGTGCAGGACACCGTCGTTGCACCGCGAGGCACGACCGTGTACGGCCGGCTAGCGCAAGCTTCGTCCGCCGGCAAGATGTCCGGAAGTTCGGAGTTGAGCCTGGAGCTGACAGACATCGTCATCAACGGCACTGCGTACCCGCTTTTGACAAGCACCTATGACGTTAAGGGCAAAGGCGAAGGTGGAAATACTGCCAAGAAAGTCGTGGGCGGTGCAGGTTTAGGCGCGCTCATAGGCGGGCTGGCAGGGGGCGGAAAGGGAGCAGGCATCGGCGCACTTGCCGGCGCCGGAGCCGGCACCGCGGTAGCCGCTTCCAAAAAGGGACAGCAGCTGCAAATTCCCAGCGAAACTCTAATCGAATTCCGTCTTCAGCAGCCGGCACCGCTGCCCATCGGCCGGTAGTAGTTCTGGGTCCGATTCGCTTAGTCAATCTAAGAGCCTCGTAACCAAGGAGTGAAACCGGGGAACCTGCGGCGCGGAATCGTCGTTCACGCAAGAGGTGACCACAGCCCACCTCTTGCGTGAACAAACTAACCTACTTACCTCCGGCGCTGCCAAACGCAGACGTGGCATTGTCAGCCGCGACCGCAGTGCTCGCGGATCTGGATGTTGGAATGTCAAAAATGTTGTCGGCGGTCTGGATTCGGCTGAGAAGGTGCTGTCCAGCAACAATCTCAAACGTTACCTCCGGTTTGTTGTCACGAGCGCCTTCGACGTCAATCGGAAGCACCGTGGCAATTACACGATTGTCGAGTGTTGTGAGGATAAGCCCTCCCGACGGGTCCATTTCAGACAGGCGATGAACGCGATAAGTGCCCGCCGGAAATGTTGTGCCGCCAACTACGAATTGAAAGGGCACCGTTACAAGCAGGTGGTCGGCCGTTTGTGCTTTGGTGGTCATGCCCAGGGCGCCGATACCAATAAGTGCGACCGCAATATGCAAGTACAACTTACTCATTATTTCTCCTTTGCACGTTTAGCGCGTCGTTGTCGACAGCTGCCGCTTCGAACTTTTCTTCAACTCGCGGCGTTTCGTAGAATCGCGCGTAAAACGTGTACAGAGATGAGACGCGGCGAATCAGGACGAGATGATCAAATCGAAGTAAACAGTGTGTCTCGCGCCGGTCATGTATTCGCGGAATTATCGCGACAGACGGTACGCAGAGCACGGCTTGTAGGATGTGGCGATGAAAACCCTCAGGAGATAAGTTTGGCGACGGCCACTTGTCTGGCAACCGGTGATCTGAAACATTGTCCCGTCCGGTCTTGATCTGTCCGGGACGTAGGCTTTCGACCCACGGCCCTGTCAGCAGCTGAATTGTGTCTTCCGAAGTGGAAGAACCGCTGAGGTGATCGCGTACGTTACTCAAAGATCCTTCAAAGCTCGTGTTAAGGCAGTCCTCAAATAGGCATGGGAGCGAACCGTTCGATCAAGTCAAGCAGCGCGTCCTAAAACGCCGACCGTGGCCTCCGGAGCTGTTCGCGCACGAAGCCCGGAATCAGTTCGATTTGGCTTGCATCTATCCAGAAGAAATTCATTCAAACTGACGCTAGTGCTCACCTAGTTTAGTGGCGACCGGTCGAACTGTCTTGTTCAGATTCCATTTCCTGAAACACGAGCAGGACATCGGAACCGGATTTGAACAGGTTTCGCCAGTACGTTGGAGAGGCTGAGACCGCCGCAGTGCTGCATGGAATAGACAGCCCCCCGATGGCCTAACGATACGCGAGGAGGTTCGTTGCCGCGCCAAATCGTGCCCGCACTCGTACACGCTCGCTGCTGGCGAAATGGAAAATCGAATTGTGGACGGCAAGAACATCCTGGAGCTAATGCGCCGCGAAGCGCCCGAAGACGTTATTGAGGATCATCCGGACAACTTTGTTGAGATGTACGTGCGGAAAGGCGCGCAGCAAGGTTGGGTGTTTTGATGGACCGGAGCCGGGTTCGATCCGGATTTACGCCTTCGCCGTCGATGCAGTGAAAGACTCCACAGCCGCCGTTTCGCTCGGATAGACCTCAATCACTTTGTTGAGCATCGTCATGTGCAGCATCTCATGCACTTTCGGGCTAGGATCGGCAATTTTCATTTGCCCGTTTGATTTCCGCGCCAGCGTGTGCGCGCGAACGATTTCGCCGATACCTGAGCTATCTATGTGGTCTACTTCGCGCATCACCAGTAAAATCTTCCGGTGACCGCCCGCAACAAGCTGGTGAACCGTTTCGCGCAGAAACGTATTGCCCTCGCCGATCACGATTCGGCCTTTCATGTCGACAGCTGTCACTCCGCCAGCCGCTGCGCGCACGGTGGATTGAGCTTTTCCTCGCGCTTTCTCTGGCACGGCTTTCGCACCGGGTCCGGACAACGAGGCTCGATCCAAGATTTCGGATGCCGCTTTCGCCGTATCGGCGGAATCCGTGTTCACCACGAGCAGCGAGCGGCCCGCTTTTAGGACCTCGACGAACGTTTGCGCATCTTCGGAGCCTGATTCCTCTGCAGTCGTGGCGGGTTGTTCGACGTCCTTTGCCAGATGGTGCGCTACAGTCGCGCCAGCCTTCCTTCCGATCAGACCAAGCAAGGCCGTAGCGCCGACTCCCACCGCAAACACCTGGCCGATGCCTGGCAGCAGCGCCAGCGAGGCGACTACAAGTCCCGCGCCAAGCCCTAGTGCCCCACCGGTTGCTCCGCCCGCGATCTCGCCGACCTCTTTCGCGACTGCCATTGCCTCGTGCTCGGAGCGCGACAAAAAAGTAATCGAATGCTTGGGTATACCGGCGTGCAGAAGTTCCTTCAGTGCTTCTTCTGCGCGCTCACGCGATGCGAAAACACCAATAACGGTATTCACAGAATCCTCCAGAGAACGGGAGATGTTGGATGCGAGCCGATTGCGCTGTTTGGAGAACGTTCAGTGACGCCATGGTGCAACCATGTCCGGTGCGGGGGCGGCGCATTCCTCTGCGAGCGGATATATACGCAGTGTAAAGTTGTGTCAAGAACTGTTTTCATACGTTAAGGAGGAAGCTGAGTTCTTGTCGTGACGTCGGACTCCTCGAACCAAATGCCGTCAAGCACATATCAATAAGCTGGAGCTTCACCTCCGCGTCTCCCAAGTTCCACCTCGTCTCTATTGATCTTGAGGTTCGCCTCTGCTAAACCGAGTCACAGCCGGAGTGTGCATCAACAGCTTGAGAGTGAGACGAAAAATGGCCCGAGAAAAGAGTGGTCAGAAATTCCGCAGGATGACTGTGTTCACACCCGACGACGGAAAACGTAGCCGTCTCGTCCGGCGCGTTGACCTTCGGTGTGGGCGACAAGCTGAACAAATCTGCCGCCGCGAACAAAGCGCTTGGCGCTGGCGGTTTTGCCTCGATGCCAGCTGGAATGAACCACTACGCGTTCACGGGCGCGGAGGAAACCACGACCGTCCTCTTCGGCGAGGGACCGGTCGAATTCAAGTACGTCGATCAGAAAGACGATCCGCGCAACGCTAAGTAGCCTAAGAACTCACACCCTCCCCAATTTTGGAAGGCCGTCGCTTCCTAATCTCGGGGAGGAGTTTTGACGATTGCTGCATGAACCCCGACGAGCTTCGACACTTCGAACGCTTGTGCATCGAGTTAGAACTGAGAAATCCGGCAGACGCGACTGATACGCGACGGCAGTCGGTAAGGGCGCAAAGTCGTTGCAAAGTCATAGTTGGGAACGCCAAGAAATTCTTGTTACTCCCCCAAAGCGCCCTCGCTTTTCTGGTAGCTTCGACGCCGCTCGGTACGTGTTTTGATCGATGTACTGGGTCAAATGTCGGCTTCGGGCCAAAATCTCGCGGCACGGATGGCAAGCTGACAATCCCACACCGTTCAGATTCATCTTCGAGATTGGCGATTCGAAAAGGACACGTCCAGCTACGGCCTTAATCAGGACTTATAAGTGGCCTACCTGCCCGGCTTCAGTGGTGTACAGCATTGAAAATACAGCAACCAACATTAACTTAGCCGGTTGCTACCGTAGCCGGATATCGCACAGGCGAGGCGTTTACACCTTTCGTCCCACCATAAAGAACGCCACCTTTACCATGTCCTTCATCTTGATCGCGCCATTCGCGACCGTAGGGACTCGAATTCCGTATTCCGACTGGTTGAGCGTGAATTCCCCATATCCTCGCAACGAGTCTTCACCACTTACGATTTGCGCCGGAAAGTCGATCTGCCGCGTCAGGCCGTGGAGGGTGAGACTACCGGACAACTCCGCCCGATACATGTTTTCGCTGAGCTTCTTGGTGCTAACTTTGGAGGATTGGTAGGTCGCCTTTGGAAACTTACGAATTTCGAGCACTTCGTCGAACATGATTCGAACGATCTCGCGGCGATCATACTCGCTCACATCATCCAGAAGAGAAAGTGACTCGAGGTTCACCGTCATCCTCAGCGAAGCTCCTGCTGTGCTTGAAGGTTCGAACGTCACTTCAGACAGAAAATCCTGGATCGCAAATTTGGGATTGTGAGCGACAACCGAAGCCAAACCGCTGGCAAACGCGTGAATCGTGAACTGACTGGCTTTCGGATCGAGAGTGAAGTGAGAATTGTCCATGGCGGACCTCCATTCGAGGGATGCCGATTGCACTTCAGATACTACTCGCATTGCTAAATGCTCAGGAACTTATGTCGCAGTAAGTGTAAGCATGTGGCGCATCTATAACTCGCTACAGGCGCTCTTGGTCCGCAAAGCGGCGGCGAGCTGGATCCGTCGTGCAAACCGCGCTCACGCGTGAAAGCGCCGGACTCAGTATGAGTGATGAAGGTGTTATGAATTTTGAAGCTGCCGCTTCACGTAGCCTCGACGCAATTCCAGATAACTTAGAAACTCGTCCATTCCTTGGCCGGTCTTAGCCGACACTTCAAAAACCTTCATCCCGGGACGCACGGATTCGATGCTGAATTTCGCAGCGTTCGCGTCAAATTCCACCGCGGCGGAAAGATCGGTTTTAGTGATCACTGCGACGTCGGCCGTATTGAAAATCGTCGGATACTTGAGCGGCTTGTCCTCGCCTTCCGTAACGGACATCAACACCAGTCGCAGCTCTTCGCCTAGATCGTAAGAAGCGGGGCAAACCAGATTGCCGACGTTTTCAATGAATAGGAAATCGAGGTCCTTCAGCGACCACCCTTCCAGCGCAGTCTCAACCATCGCCGCTTCCAGGTGGCATAGAGTGCCCGTTGTGATTTGCCTTACCGGCGCGCCACTTCGAGCAAGCCGCACGGCATCATTTTCTGTCGCAAGATCGCCAACTAAGGCGGCGACCTGGTGCTTTTTCCCCAGTAGCCCCAGCGTCTTTTCAAGGAGAGTGGTCTTGCCAGTTCCCGGGCTCGAAACCATGCTACACACGAATACACAGGCTTCCTGGAATCGCTTCCGAAGATCCCGCGCGAGCATGTCGTTCTTCTTAAGAACGTTCTGGCGAACTTCGACCAGACGCGTCGTGGAGCTCATTCTTCGACCTCGAGCGAGACAACTTCCAGTTCCTTGCCACTTACGAGTTCGGAGGCTAGCGACCCGCACGTGGAGCACCGAAACCACTCGGATTCGCTCACGGGTCGCCGCGCGTTGCAAGCCGAACAGAACACGACACCCGGCACGTCTTCGATCACCAGCTTCGAACCGTTCACCGAGCTTTGTTCGGACGCTAATTCGTAGGATGAAAGTAGTGCCGTCTTTACGACTCCTGCGAGCGTGCCTAGCCGCAGATGCACACTCGTCACACGCAATCCACCGTTGCGCTGCGACTCCTCTTCCGCCATTTCCACGATGCTCATCGCAATAGAGAGCTCATGCATGTGTAGCGCCTTCGGTGTTCCAGTCATGATTTCGAAATGCGGCCATTGCCGCCTGGCCGAGGCTGATGCCGCCGTCGTTTGCGGGGACCAAGTGGTTGGTCCAGATCGCGATCTCACGGCCGTTCATCAGGTCTTTCAGGTCGCACAGCAGAAGCTCGTTTTGGAAGACTCCACCTGATAGCACGACCGTATCCAGCGAACGCGCTGAACAGGTGGAAGTGATCGCGTCAACCAGCCCACTTGCAACACCGCGTTGAAATGCGCGTCCGATCTCCGCCACAGTCCGGCCGGACGCTCGATCCTCGACCATCGCGTGCAGCAGCGGTCGAAAATCGAGTTCCCTACCTTCGAAGGGAAATGGGTACGCGTCCACGTTTGTCGCGCGCCGCGCGAGTTGTTCCAGCCAGATCGCGGCCTGACCTTCATACGAAACGCCGCGCGTGAATCCAAGTAGCGCCGCCGCCGCGTCGAAAAGCCGCCCCATCGACGTGGAGGTAAACGAACGCACTCCCTGGCGAAGCAAGGTCTGCGCGTCGTCGAACCGTTGCGGAAATGCGAAAGGCACCGCGCCGAGATCCGGAAGTCCGGACACCTGAGCCAGAAAGCCCGCCGCTGCCTGTGCGGGAAATTGCGCCGCCGCATCGCCGCCCGGCATTACGGCCCGCCGAAGATGCGCTACGCGCTCGAATCCGCGTGCGATGCTTCCAACGAAAAACTCGCCGCCCCAGATCGTTCCGTCATCGCCGAATCCGGTGCCGTCGAAGCTCACGCCCAGAACGCGCTTTTCCCACTCGCAGCGCTCCGCAAGAACGGATGCGATGTGCGCCCGGTGATGCTGGAAGCTCGCGTGTTCGGCCGCTTCAAAAGTTTGCGCGTGCAGCGTTGAAGCATACTGTGGGTGCTGATCCCAAACGACGAGCAACTCGTCTTGCTCCACTTCATACATAGCCAGCAAATCGTCGATCGTCTCCTGAAACGCACGCAGAGACGGATAGTCGCCCAGATCACCAATGTGCTGGCTGACGAAGGCTTGGCCGTTGACGACCAGGGTCACCGTATTTTTTAGATCCGCACCAAGCGCCAGAATGGGTCGACGGGTTGGAATCGTGGTTACGGCTCCCGGCGCGTATCCTCGCGAACGCCTAAGGATTGCGAGACCAAATACTCCAATTCTGGCTACCGAGTCGTCGACACGCCGAGCAATCGGTCGCTCGCCGATCAAAAATGCATCGGCAATCGGCGCAAGTCGCGCGAGAGCATCCTCGTCTTCGTAAGCAATCGGCTCGCTCGAACGATTTGCGCTCGTCATAACGAGAACGTCCGGTGCGCCTGAGGCAAAAAGCAAATGGTGGAGCGGTGTGTACGGCAACATCACACCAAGCTCGTCGCAACCTGGCGCGACTTGCCGCAATTCGGCCTTCGCCTTTGCCAGAACGATTGGACGGGCAGGAGAAGTCAGAAGCCGTTCCGATTCGGCCGAGAAGCTGACGATTTCGCGAGCAATTTTCAAATCCCGTGCCATCACGGCAAACGGCTTTTCTTTTCTGAATTTTCGCTCGCGCAGCGCTTCAACTGCGTTGGCGTTGCGCGCATCGCATGCGAGGTGGTATCCGCCCAGACCTTTTACTGCAACGATCTTCCCTTCTGCGAGTAGGCGCGAAGCCACGCGAATGCTGGGGTCGCTCCGCCGCACGATGGCGTCACCGGTCCGCAGAAAATATTCCGGCCCGCAAGCACTGCACGCCACTGGCTGCGCATGGAAACGACGATTGCCGGGATCCGAGTACCCCGCCACGCAGAATTCGTCGAGGGCCCATTCGCGCATCGTGGTGTTCTTTCGGTCGTACGGTAGGCGAAGCGTCACGCTGTAGCGCGGCCCACAGTTCGTGCAATTGATGTAGGGATAGCGATAGCGCCGGTCTGAAGGATCGAAAAGTTCGCGCAGGCAATCGGCGCACGCGGGCAAGTCTGCCGAAATCCTGGTCGTGGGATGCTGTTTGCCCCGACTCTCGCGAATTTGGAAATCCTCAACGCCGACCGGTTCCGACGGACTTATTTCAATTTCAGATATCTTCGCCGCGCTGGGCAGCGCTGTCTGTAGCTCGTGAACGAAGCTCTCCAGTGCGCTTTCCGAGCCCTCGAGAAAGATTTCGACGCCCTCGTCGCCGTTCGAAACCCAGCCCGCCAGAGTATTCGCGTGGGCGAGCCGGAACACAAAGGGCCGAAAACCGACTCCTTGGACGACACCCCGAACTTTAATCGAGCATGCGTTCATGTTTGAGTCCGCACACCGAACCGCGCGCTCATCTATTCGCCGACGATGCAGCCGCGGCCTTGCCATCCGATCTGAACAACTTTGTTGTCTTCCACCAGCACAGGCACAGTTCGCTGTCCGCCGGAAAGCGTACGCATCCTGCGGCGAGCCCCAACGTCCGCTTCCACGTCATACTCCACAAAATCGTCGCCGCGCCATTCCAGCCACTCGCGCATCTCCTGCGTTTGTTGGCAGCCGGCTGTTCCGAAAAGTTCCAGCTTAGCCACGGCCGAGAACCTCCATCGCTTCGCGAATCACGTGGTACACGGACGCCTGCACTTCCTGAATTCGCGGGATGTAATCGGAATGGACCACGACCGGAAAATCAGCCAAGCCGCGCCGGAGGATTTCTCCGCCGTCGTAACCGAGCAGCGCGACGGTGGTGATCCCGCTTTTTCGCGCTTCTTCGAGTGCGGCGACCACATTGCGCGACCCACCGCTCGTCGAAATGGCGACGGCCACGTCATTCGGCCGCGCCTGTGCGATGAACTGACGCAAGAAAATCAGCTCTGTGCCCACATCGTTCGCGATCGCGCTGATATTTGCGGGTTCGAGCGCCAGCGACACCGCCGGAACGGGCCGATAACCGTGCGGTGGCGCGACGCAATCGATCGCCCAGTCATTTGCGTCTGTCGCCGATCCGCCGTTGCCAAAAATTATGAGTTTCCCGCCCGCCCTGACGCGTTCGGTGATTGCGGCAGCTGCGGCCGAAATCTGCTCGGACTGAGTCGCGGCCACCTGCTCGCGCAGCTTGGCGTCGTCCGCCACTTTCATCTGGATCGATCGCGCGACTTCGTCCATCGCGTCGGCGGTGCCTTGCTTTTCCTGCCCGAGAAAGGGATACAGAAAACCAGCCTGACCGACGTCGTGACCCAATTCGCGCCGCTCGAAGAAGACGTGCACCGTCTCCCAAAGCGTGTGATACAGAATCTCCACCATTTCCTGATGAAAGAACGCGTCGGAGGTCTGAGCGCCGATCGCGTACGAGCCTTCAAGACCCGGCAACGCGAACGTCATCGCATCTTTTGCGCGTGTCATTTCCAACGCAGCCCAGACTTCGGGATCGCCCTCCGGCGGACCGAAACCCATGACGATGTCATCCGCCGTAACAATCGTTTCGAGCCACGGACGGAAGTGAATGGAAAGGTCCAGGGCCGGCAGCGCGCGTTTCCCGACGATCACCGGATGCACGAACTCCACCGACACATGCTGGGCGTCGGTCGCGTACGGCCCGCGACCAAACGCCAGCAATCGCCCACCGCGCAAAAATCGTTCGGACATTTCACGCGAGGATTCTGCCAGCCGGTTCGCTTCGCGCGCGAAAAACATTTCGAATAGGTGATTTCGCGCCAGCAGCCGCTGGGCGATCTGATTCGCGGCAAGGACTTGCGTGGCCATTCTCAATTCTCAAACTCTCAGCAGATGCGCGGAAGAGGGTCGCCGACAAGCATGTCGATGATCCGCGTCCCGCCGTATTGCGTTGTTACCAGCACCGATCCCGCTGGCTGCTCTTGAATCTCGCCGATGATTCGCGCCTCAGCGCCACCCGGAACGCGATGAATCGCCTCAAGCGCGACGTCAGCGGCCTCGGGCGCAATCACCGCAAGAAACTGTCCTTCGTTCGCGATGTGCAGCGGATCGAGACCCAGCAGCTCGCAAGCGCCTCGAACCGCGTCGCGAATCGGAATCGCGTCCTCATGCAGAATCACGCCGAGCCTGCAATCATGCGCCAACTCGTTCAGGGAAGTCGCCACACCACCGCGCGTCGGGTCGCGCATCCATCGAATCGCATCCGCCGCTGACTGAGCCAGCGCTTCGACAAATGGCAACACAGAACGTGTATCGGATGAAAGATCGCATTCGATGTCCAGCTCACCGCGCGCTAACAAAATGGTTATGCCGTGATCGCCGATCGGGCCGGAGAGCAAAACCTTGTCGCCAGTCCGCACCGAGGCCGGATTCACTTCGATCCCTGGGATCAACGGCCCGATTCCCGTGGTCGAGATATAGATTCCATCGGCTTTCCCATGCTCCACGACTTTGGTGTCGCCTCCGACGATTCGAACGCCAGCTACGCGCGCCGCATTCGCCATCGCCTCGATTTCGCGTTGAAGGGTTTCTGTAGCGAGGCCCGATTCGATGACAAACGTCGTAACCAGGGCTTCCGCACGAGCGCCCGAAACGGCCAAGTCGTTCACTGTGCCGTTTACTGCGAGTTCGCCGATCGATCCGCCGGGAAAACGCAGCGGCTTCACTACAAAACTATCTGCGGTGATCGCGACGCGCCCGCCGCCCACATTCACGTGCGCCGCATCGGCGAGAGGCTCCGTGGAATCGCCGCAAAGCAGCGGCATAAAGAGACCTTCGATCAACCGCCGGCTCGCTCTGCCTCCCGCTCCGTGCGCCATCTCGATTTGCGGATCGCGAAAACGGACCTTTGACGCTGCGACAGACTTCTTTTCGACGCCTACCGCCGAACCGTTCGCCGTACTGGAAATAGGCGTCATGCCGGCACGCTGATACTGGTCAATTGCGAGGTCTTGCGGTGCTCATAGTTGTAATATGCCGCGCATGATCCTTCCGACGACACCATCAAAGCGCCCACCGGATGCTCGGGAGTGCACTCGTTTCCGAATAGTTTGCATTTTGCAGGCTTCAATACGCCTTTTAGCACTTCGCCGCATTGCGCCGCTTTTGGATCCGTCACGCGGATGCCTGGAACTTCAAACCTGGACTCTGCATCCCACTCGGCGTACTCGTCGCGGAGCTTCAGTGCCGATTGCGAAATGAATCCCATTCCGCGCCACTCGAAATAGGGCCGGAGTTGGAAGACGTCTGCCATCGCACGCAGCGCTGCCGGATTCCCTTCCCACGGCACGACGCGCTTGTACTGATTCTCCACCTTCGCCTCGCCAGCGCCCAGTTGCCGCAGCAACATCACGATCGACTGCAACATGTCCAGCGGCTCGAATCCGGAAACCACGATTGGCTTGTGCTCATTCCGCGCGATCCATTCGTACGGACGGCAACCAATCACCGTGGAAACGTGGCCGGGACCAATGAATCCGTCCAAACGCATATCCGGCGAATCCAGAATGGCGCGAATCGCCGGGATGATCGTCACGTGGTTGCAAAAGACGGAAAAATTGTGGAGCTGTTCTTTACGCGCGCGCTGCAACGTGAGGGCAGTAGAAGGTGCGGTGGTCTCGAACCCTATCGCAAAAAACATTACGTGCTTGTCCGGATTCTGCTTCGCGAGCTTGATCGCATCGGAAGGCGAATAGACGATTCTTACGTCCATCCCGCGTGCCTTGTGCTCGAGCGGACTGCCGTTAGTCCCAGGCACGCGCATCATGTCGCCGAACGCGGCGAAAATTACATCGCCCTTGGCCGCGATCGAAAGCCCATCGTCAATCCGGCCCATCGGCAGCACGCACACCGGGCAACCCGGGCCGTGGATGAGTTCGATATTGGAGGGAAGGACGTCTTTCAAACCGAATCGGTAGATCGCGTGGGTGTGCCCGCCGCATACTTCCATCAACCGGTAATGGCGATTGGGATCGGCAAGGCGCCGGATTTCTTCCGCAGTCTTGTTGATCAACTCGGGCTTTCGAAATTCGTCGACGTATTTCATTTCTTGCCCCGTTCAGCGCTTGCAGGCTTACGCAGCAGGCTTGGTTTCCTCGCCTTCGAGTCCGTAGCCTTTCACTTCTTCCATCGCGGCCTCGCACTCGCCAAGCATCTCGAGCGTCCGCATCTGGTCCGCCGCGTCCTGCTCGCTAATTTTGCTCATCGCGTAGCCGACATGGATGAGCACCCAATCACCGCACTCGGGCTTATTGTCGACGAGCAAGCCGAGATTCACGTGCCGCCGCACGCCTACCACTTCCACGAGTGCGTCGAGCGCGTCGTCGCCCGAAATCTCGACGATTTTCCCTGGGATTGCCAAACACATGTGACATCCTCCACCTGAGTCGTGAACCGCAGCCTGAATGATCGCGTGTTGGCCGCTGCTCTCGTCGAAAATCATCCGCCTACGCCTGCTTATTGAATGTGACGTCGAAGGCGCACTTGACCTCGTCTTTCACTTTCAGTGCGCCGCCGGCGACGGACACCAGCCGGATGCCAAAATCGGTCTGCTTGATTACGCACTCGCCGTAGCCACGAATCGAGTCGCCATTCAACGACACCTGGCACGTCATCGACTGGCTTCGCGTAGCGCCGTGCAGCGTCAGGTTACCTGTTAGATTCACTGCAAAGAGCGTGTCGCCCAACTTTGTCGCGGTGATTCCTGTACTTTCGAAGACAACGTCGGGAAAGCGCGAACTCTCCAAGACGTCTTGCTTCGTCCTATTTTCGATCTCGGTCTTGTCCTTCTGGCTGATGTCGTCAGTTACTTCGAGCGAATCCGCCTTCGCGGCGAAGCGAAGCTTCGCGCCTTGCGGACCATCCGGGCCCATCGTCGCTTCGCCGGACAAATTATTCACGGCGATCGAGGGGTTATGCCCCATCACCGAAAGAAAGCCCGACGCCGTGACCTTCACAGCCAGGCGACTCGCGGATGTATCAATGAGATACCGAACCGCTGTTGCGTCTGCCGACATTCGTGCTCCCAAGGCTCCAGACATATTCCTCACCACGTCCTTCGTGATTTGCTCCACTGCGCTCGCCTACATCGAACGCAGTTTCAAATAGCGATCGAGGTCGGGCATCAGATCTTTCGCGATGTTCCCGACGCCGAGCTGACCCATGTATCTCCGGACTGTCGGATTGGTCAAAATCAATCCGGCGCCGAAAACCGCCAGCGCAACGCCTCCCAGCAGGAACAGCGTGTCCCGAGTTTCGTCCGAGTGGCCATTCGATTCGTGCCGCACCACATGCGTGTCCATGTCGTCTCCTTTTATGTCCTACGATTTCGTTTGCAGAGGCCACTCGCCGGCCAAGAGCCGGTTCACGATGGATTCGATAAGCGGAACCGCGCGTTCCACGGCGTCCGCGACGGGCTCGCTCAAGCCCATTTGACCTTCCTCCGGTCCCAACGTGAGGGGTTCGCATGCGAGGAGCAGGATCTTTGTCTTCAGCGTCCCGCTCATCGCCTGTGCCGCGCGGATCACAGCGATCGGATTCATTGCGTGCGCGTCCACCGTTGCGGGGCCTGCTTCGCTGGCGGGCGAACTCACATCCGGTTCGATCACGTACAGATCACCGGGAGCGCCACCACGCGGGCAAGCGTCCACCAGGATTGTGACGTCGGCTCCGTCGACTAGTGCGTAGGTGAGATCAAACCCGCGGATCCCGAAATCCACCACGCGCACTCCCGACGGCAGTTCACGATTCGCGATTCTGCTGACAACTTCAACTCCGAACGCGTCGTCGCCCAGAAAAATGTTGCCGATGCCTGCGATCAATACCGTCGTGGCCGACGCTACGGGCGTTGCCGCGCGCTCCACTTCGTTCAGCGGCTCGACTTCCGTGGCATCAAAGAAAAATCGGTGCCCCGGCTGCCGCATCAGCCCGATGTCACGGCCGGGATCGTCATCGACCACGACGCAAACGTGAGTTTTGCCTTCGTAGTCCTGCTCGATCGACTCCACCGTCGCGATCTTGTCTGCCAGAGCCAGATCGAAGACGTCGCCGCCCGGTCGCGGACGCAGCCGTACGCGATCGCCCGTGCGGACCTCCACGCCATCAATCGTCACGCTCATCAGCGTCGGCCTATCTTCGAGGACATTGAATTCCCATTCGTTCAACGGTCGTCCTCGCTCTTAAAATCACCGGAAAAACTCCCGTCCGCCGACCTCATACCCCGCAGCACGCCGTGCAGCTTCATAAAGTGTTCGGCGGGCATCGACTCGGTGCGTTCGAGCACTTCGCGCGTTCGAGCGTCGCTCTGGCGAATTTCGCGCTTCTCGTCGTCGCTAAGCGTGAGAATCCGCAGCGCCAGGATTTCGTCGATCTCGGTGCCATCGAAGAGGTCGCCATTGCTCTCCGGCGCGATCTGCGGATAGTCGTACAAAATGATCGGCGAAGAGAGCATGGCGTTCCGGGCATTTTCATCTCCGGCCATCACCGGCCACGTTCCCACGTTCCGGCATTTGCCGGACGCAGCCTGCAGCTCGACTGGAGGATCAATCTGCGAAATAAACTCGCCGCCATTGACGCCAAGGACCGTATGCGCCGAAAGCAGCGACTTCAGCAGCACATTCTCCCGCGTTTGAATGTGCGGCGCTTCCAGGCCGGTAAGATTGGCCAACGTCACGGTGAGCCGATACACACCGTCGCCAAGCACTTCCGCAGACACCTCC
>JBEKJW010000004.1:0-52889 GCA_050011035.1 Candidatus Acidiferrales bacterium | reverse complement strand
GGTCGACGCAGCACCAACTAAGTTGTGGATCCCACAACACTTCGCATGGAGAACCAATCAGTTTGGCTGTACTCCGGAAAAACGTAGCCAAGACAGCGTTCCTACTGGTCTGACTTGGCGACGACTTTGGCTTTTGTTTTCAATGCAAGACGTGGTCGAGCCGAGTGTTGCAACGACCCATCGAATCCACCGCGTTTATCAGGCATGTGGTGCGCTGGACCGAAGTACGTTGAGATTCTGCTTTGAAACTATTGGCAACTCTCAATCGAAAGCGCATGTAAACTCCGACTGTGATGGACTGGCTTCCTTGGGCGCCGCTGGGAGCGGTAATTCCCCACATCTTTGAAGGGTTTGTTTATCCGGGAGGGTTTGTAGAGTGGTATCGACGCTATCGCGTTGACGCTTCCAGGATAACGACGCGTTTCCTCATCATCATCAACGCCGCGCTGCTGACGGCGTGTTGGGATAGTGCGTACCTCGTACGTCAAGGAGCGGGCGTTCTTTACTGGCTCACAATCGCTGCCCTAACCTTCTCAAATGGATGTTGGCACGCGTGGGCGAGCTTCAAGGGTCGCGAATATTCTCCTGGGACAAACACCGGCGTAGCGATCCATGTTCCTCTGGGCGTCTACGGCTACAGCCATTTTCTGCGGTCAGGCGCAGCTTCAGTGACGACTGCTCTGATCGCAGCCGTTATAGGCGGTTCGTATCCCTTCTGGTCTGCACTTTTTCATAGAGGACCGCGGCGATAGCGGTGGCGGCGAACAGTTCTAATGAGGTGTGCTATCACCCGGCGAGATTGAATCGGCTCAGGGCTCAACTCGCTGGCAAGTCGCGTTATCGGAAGCTTGAATCCACATATGCGATTGGGGCGTTAATGAGGCATTCGGCGCACAAACTTGACATCCAATTACCGAGACTATCCCTTAGCCCAGTCCTAGAATAGAGAGAGCGAGAAGGGAAACGCGCGGCACCGAGGCGGAATGCGCGATCGGAGTTCGAGCAATGAGCTCATCAAGTTCCTGGCTGGGTTTTCTGATTCGCCAGCGAAGCTTTCAAGTTGCAGTGGCTCTTTGGGTGCTCATCAGCGTGGCGGTCGTGCCGCTGTGTCATGGAACGATGCCGCTACCAATTGGGCCGCATCCGGGCAAGCCCGCCGCCATGGCGATTTCGGGTTCGATCGCGGTGATTTTTATGGTGCTGGAAATCGGGCTCGTTGCATTGATTACGCGCCGGGGTGCATTGCCGGATCTAGCAGAACGCGCGCCGGAACGCAGCGTCGCGTTGCGCGAGACAATCGCTTTGTGGCTCTACGGCGCTTTCGTGCTTCTGGTCGGACGCTTTGTTGGTCTGCATTTTTTTGGCGAAGGCATTGCCATGCATCTCAACGGGTCGCTTGTGGGCTCAACTCGCGTGCAATCGCCTGTAGAGGTGTATACCTGGGCGGCTTATAACGGCGTTTTGCTCGCGCTGGTTCCGTATGCAGTCTTTCGGATGCGCGGCTACTCGAATCAACAATTAAATTTGAAGTCGTCCAACTTGAAGAGCGATGTGACGGTAATCGCTGTGGTACTCGCGATCGGCTGCTTTATGGACCTAATATTGGGCGGGAATTTTCTTAAGCTGACGCATCACCAGCAAATCGTCGGCGGCCTGTTGTCGTTTGTATTGCATCTCTTCGGCACCGATCTGCCGATTATGATTTTCATTTACTCCATTCTGATTCCTCGATACGCGAAGTTGACCGCTCCGGTCACGGCGTTTCTGCTGGGTGCGGCAAGTTATCCGGCTATGCACGTCTTCGAATCTTGGACGCGCTACGACTCGCTGGTGCATTCCGCGGTGTCGGTGATCGTTGTGTTCCTGATTTTCTTTCCTCCGGGTCTGATGAAATCGTTTCTCACGCTGCGCACCGGGAACGCATGGGTGCACGTCTGGGGCTTCCACGCCATTTCACCTCACGTCACAGTGGATACCCGGTTGATCGTCCACGACTTCGATATTCTGTGAAATGCGATACAGGTTGTACGCAAACTGCCCGATAAGTCGCTTTAGTGTCCGTTGAAAGTAGCATTTCATTTCTCCGGTTAGAGTGTGAATCAAGAATTAAAATACGACCTCTGGAGCGGTCGAAGTGTGCACGCGCTCTCACAAGATCCGGCGTGTTGATTCGGCGAAATAGACAAGCGACATTTGCCGCATCCAGAGCTGGGCCCTTCAGAGGAGTACCATGAGTAGGATTACGAACCTGGGAAGGTTAGCGGCCGCGGGGTATGTCGTCACATCAATCTTCGGCTTCTTTGCGATGGCTACGTTCCCAACCAACTGCTCGTCCATCGAGACGCAACTGCGACCGCCAACAACATATCGGCGTCCGAAACTCTATTCCGCCTCGGCATCGCAAACCAGCTGATCGGTATCGCGAGCTTCATCTTTGTGGCTACGGCTTTGTACAAACTGTGGAAGGGTGTCGACCCTCGGGACATAGGCGAGACGCCGGGCGGAATGGGATTTCTCGACCGCATAGGCTTCCCTGACTGATTTGGGCAGCCCGGAAGTATTGCTCTGTGGAAGAACCGCGCGAATAAATATCTAGCCGAGCGAGGAATCGAGAACGGCGTCCGGCAACGGCTCGATGATGTCGACCACACATTTTCTCCGCAGGAATTGCTGCCGGACCCGCGGATCGCGCAATGGGTCATCGAAAGCGCACGCAACACGCGTGCGGAATGCTAGCGGGCCATTTTCTATTCATCTCACTGTTGGGGCGATCAGTGTCGCATTAAGTGCCGAAGCGTTTCGGTGTTTGGAAATCCTGTTGGCGACCGCACTCCGACGAATTTCGTCGCTATCGGAAGGCGCTGCTCCATCCTCTCAGAGTCTCGGACACAGCCCGCATGTTCATTAAAACTTCGAAGGCAATCACGTTTTGACCGCCTTCACTGAAAACCTTCCTAAAACTTCCGGCCACCGCAACACAATTCCCTCAGCACGATCCTCAATCTGCGTCAAACCATGGTCGGCTACGGATTGATCTCGAGAGCGCTCCTGATTTCCGCGAGCAATTTTTGGAAGCACGAGGCTAAACGACAGGATTCTGGATCATCCCCAGCGTCGTCGCCTGGCTCCCTGAATTGATCTGGTCCTTCCATCTCTCTTTTCACAGGACTGTTCGCTTACCCTTCTTGGCCAAATTCTGCGCCTGATCCTTCCGCTTCTCCTGTCAAGGCTCTCCGCTGCGCTCCGATGAGCGCAAACCCGGCGGCCTTGACAGCGCGGAGGGACAGGCGCCTTCCCCCGCCATGAAGGGTATTTGCTTCGAATGCGCGGCTCGCCGCCGCGCCTCTCGGAACAAAGGCCAATTCGAAAAAGACGAGAAAGCGAATCATGCAGAAAATCACCAAACCACCGTTGTTCCACGTCGGCCAGCTCGTGGCCACACCTGGCGCCCTAGCGGCTTTGGAAAAAACTGGACAGACACCGTTCGAGTTCCTCGCGCGCCACATTCCCGGCGATTGGGGCGAACTTCCCGTCGAGGACCGGACGGAAAACTACGTCAGCGTCGAACGAGGTTTGCGCTCGCTCAGCGTTGTCGCACTTCGGTGTGAGCGACAATTTGGGTCATCACCGATACAGGCCTCTTCCGCGCTCTCGCAGACTCAGAAATCCAAGACGCCGAGTCGGTGGAACAAGACTTGCCGAGTTCGCCGCCGACCTCCTACTCGCGTAGCAGGTCGTCAAAAACGAATTCGAGAGGAAGATTTTTCTCGGGCTATTGTTCCCAAGTGTTCCCAAATTGTGGAAATCGTGATTCTGCCGGCGCCCGAAAATAATTGATTCGATGCCGGATAGGATTGCTCCGCCAAAGAAATCCACAGGCTCGATCTGCCTACAAAGCAAAAGTGCCGCTTCTACCGGCTCTTTCTCTTCTTTTGCTTTCTAATGTTTTTCAACACTTTGGGGAATCTGCTTCTCGCTCGAAGCTAACTCAAATCCGTTGAACATCGTTCGTTTGTGCACAGTTCGTGCACAGTTTGAGATCGCTATTCTATCGCGTCGTTCCCCGCTCGACCGAATGCGCGCTGGTCATTTGTGCACTCGTCCGGTTACCGCTGCCGGCTCAACCGGTCGACGCAACACGATTCAATCAGCTGATCCGCCAATACTTCCGCCGAAGAGCATATCCATCTGGGTGAGGCACTCCGCACTTAGCCTGGCAGCGTTCCGGCTGAAGTAACCTAGCCAGCGCCTTTAGCCTTTGTATTCAACCACGGTGAGTCTGAGCTGGGTGTTGCATCGACCCATTGAGACCACCGCGTTATCTCTAACGAGGGCGGCCGTTGCAAGGGATTTTTCTTACGCTGATTGCTCGAATCGAGCACACTTGGTCCTCGGCGCACGAATTGCGTCTGTTTTTGAAGCTTCTGTTCCTCTCCGTTCACCCTCAGTTGCTCAGCCTTTTGCGCTCATCCCCTTGGTGTTGCCCACCAGTCATCTCTTCGATCACGATCGACCACGATGAGATATTCGATCTCCCCTTTCAGGAAGGCGGGTAGCCTAATCAATCAGCCGGTGACTTTCGCACCATAACGCGTCCTGGCATCCCCGCACAGGCATCACCACTGGTCTGCTGCTTCTGTCCACGACGACAGAACTCTTGATACTCGATCCGATCCCGCAACATAATCCACATCCGGATTCCCAGTTTGCGAGCCACGGCCGCTCTCGCCTTTCCCAGACCTTTCTGGATTAATTTGCGGTGGTAAAAATGTTTCAACTCCGGATCCCGGCGTACCGCATGGATGGCTGCTTCCCCCCAGAGAAATCGCAACAGCGGATTGCCTTGTTTCGTTAGGCCACCAAGTCGCTGTCGCTTCCCACTGGAATATTCTCCCGGGATCAGCCCCACATAACTCGCCAGGGTTTTGCTGTCTTCGAATCGGGATGGATCGCCCAGGAACACGTCGGTCGCTAAGGCCGTGATCGGCCCTACTCCAGGATGAGTCATCAACAACCGTGCTCCGAAACGTTCCCCTGCTTGCTGCTCGACTCGCTGATTTAGTGTTTCGATCTCCCTCTCGAATTTTACATACATCGCCTGCAGCTCATTGCGCCGATAGGCGGCATGGGGAGACAACGGCAAAGCCGCGATCGCCTGTTGCCCTGCTTGAGTCCACAGGGCAGGTCCTCGTCGCAGCCCATTGGCCAAAGCAATTGCCTGCAGCGCATTTTGTATTTTCACCCGCAGGCCTACCCATTGGTGTCGGTGCCGCAACAAGGCCCGAATGTCTAACAGTTCTTTGGTCGGTAACCAGATCGTCGGAAAGCGCTCTTCTACTAGCAGTGACAACAGTAAGTCCGCATCTCGTCGATCATGTTTTTGTTTTCGTGGTTCGGCCGCTCGAATCTCCGCCGGATGTCCCACTAGGCATTCGATTCCGAGTTCCTCCATGAGGTTCACGAACCACTGCATCGATCCGGTGGCTTCGATCCCCACACGCACCGGCCCTGGAAGGTTGGAATAAAACTCTCGCACGATGCTTTCTTCGTGCTTCAGAGTCCTTTTTTCTATCTGTCCCGTTGCGGTGTCCAGCATCGCCAACGTCTGCTGGCGACTGTGCAAGTCACATCCTATAATTCTCATCTCGGCCTCCTTCGGTCCGAGCACTGTAGGGCGAACACCGAACAGTCTACTCGGGCCGTCGCGAGGCCGACCTCGTTAAGACATCAATCAGGCATTGGGAACAGATCACTTCTTAAATCGGTAGGTCCACGTCCCGCTCACGTAAGACTTCAGCGGCACACCCACGATGCACTCCACCCCGCACCCAGGTTCAAACGGAATCGTTTCCAGCGTCTGCCCGGTGTACCCACTCGCGATCAAAAAATCCACGCCGACCGACATCCGGCTATCGAAAAACGGCCGCAGCACCGCTCCACGAAATTCCTTCACGGGCACGCCGACCAACCCATCGCCCAGCGGCTTTGCCCTCACGTACTCAAACTCGCCTTTCGCCTGCAGATGAAACGGCAGCCGGTTGTACGAGCCGGGCGCGTCCCAAATCAGCCGCGGCGCTTCCGGCACCGGCTCGCCCGTATCCAAATCCCGCGCATCGGCTTGTGCGTACGAAACGTAAATCGCGCCCTGCGAAAAGCTCCTTTGCAGCGAAACTGCAATCACGCGATTCCGCGACGGTCCCAGATCTTCCTGGAGTCCCGTATCAGGGTCGATCTTCGCCAGCTCCTGCGAATTCCGCACCTGCTTCAACGTCAGACTGAATTGAAATTGCCGCACCGATTTCGACGCCCGAAGCTGATACGCCCACGATGGCGCCAGCAACGACGGCATTGCAGAACCGGTTCCGATTCGCGGATCCTCCGTGTGAAAGGCTCCGCCGTAGCTGAACGCCACCAGCGGCAGGAACGGATTATCCGGCGGCACAAACGTCACCGTCGCCTTTGGCAGCGTCAACGTCGCCAGCTTGTCGAAAGAATTCTGCAGGTTGATGAAATCCTGATTGACCATCCACACCAATTCCTGCCGGAATCCCACATCGTAGTGAAAATACTTCGCAACCAGACCATCGAGCGAAACGAACGGCTCGACGAACGAAAGCGTCAGATTGTTGCTCGTCACGAGCTGAAACTGATTCTGCGCATCCAGCTGATACAGATCCAGATTGCGTGGCGCATCGCGGCGAAGATCCACGCCCGCCAAAATCGATAGCCACGCCCGCACGCTCTGTATGTACGTCGTCTCGCCGCCAACTACGTTGCGCGTCTCGCTCTGCTGAATCAGCCCAGCGCCGAAGTTCGAGCGCAGCGTCAGCGCGTAATTCCGAAAGAAACCAAACAACGAAAGCTGCTGTTGCTCGCTGAGCTTCCAGTTATCCGTCGCAACCGCCAGAAAATTATGCGTACGGTCCAGCTGCCGATTGTCGATCGTGTCATTCGGAACCGCGAATCCGATCGGAATCAATCCCGAAACATCCGAGAAGCCGTAGTAGCCAATGCCGAACAGCGTCAGCTGATGCCGTCCAAACCTGAACTCGCGCGCGCCGTTCAACTTGTATTGCTGCCGGTGCTCGAGCCGCTCCAGAAATCCGTTGCCGTACGAAGCCTCCGGCGCCACCCACGCATGAGTATCCGCGCTCGCGGGACTCCAGCCCGCAACCACATCCGCATCGCGATAGTCGCCCGTCACCTGCACAAAATCGCCCAGCCGCTGCGCAGGTACGTACGTCGCCGCCAGGTCCACGGAATTATTTCCCTCGCGCACGTTGAACGCTCCGCCGTCCACCGTCACCGCCTCAATCACCGCCGGAATCAGAAAGTTCGGATCCGCATAACCGTTGCCGTGCGCATTTGCCGGCAGATTATTCGGAAACAAAAAGCTTCCCACCTGAAAAAACTGCGCGATCGGCTCGCCGTGATCGCCCGCCACTCCCGGCGAAAAATATTGCGGCGCTTTGATCCCTCCCGACGCTGTCTCGATCGGCAGCCCGGGAATCGAAACCGGCGCTCCCGGCCGCCCCGGGTTCGCGTCCAGCACCTGATCGTGAATCACCACCATCTGCGAAGGATCCGGCGTCAGCGCCGACGGCGCGGAATCCACCACCGTGATCGCTTGCAGCACCGAAGCAACCTGCGTGAATTGCAGCGCCACCTCGCTGGTCTTGGCCGCCGCCGCAGATACGTCCGCAATCACCTTCACGAATCCCGCACGCTCCGCGCTCACCTGATACTCACCAGGCTCAACCGCGGCGAATTCAAACTTGCCCTGCCCGTCGCTCCGCTGCTCCTCGATCGTGGCACCCGCCGCGTTCACCAGCTTCGCCACCGCACCGGAGACCGCCGCGCCTTGAGGATCCGAAACGGTCCCAGCAATGCGCCCCTGCTGCGCGCCAGCTGTCGCCGCACCGCCGCAAAACCAAATGAGCGCAAGCAGGCATACCAACACCCGCGCAGTCCGTGCCATGGAGTTCAAGCCGACCATAAATCCCTCGCAGAAATGGATGTGAAAACACCCTTACTTGCGCGCGAAAAAACGAAAAGGGGATTTACGATTAGAAGTAGCTGGTCGTGTAGCTGAGCAAACGAAAAAGGGTATGCGGGGAGCGATACACCTGCGTTGACCGGATTCGATGAAGCCGATTCACACCTAAGAAATACCACACCTACCGAGAGCGCCCCTACTCAATTCGGGCTAACGCCTGATAAGTTTGACAAAGGAGGAGCGCTAGGTGTAGAAGAGCTGAACTCAGCGACAAGCTGATTCAGAAAACACCAAGGAGGCTCCCCCATGCAACCTATGTATTACATCGGACTGGATGTACACAAGAGGACCAGCGGAGTGCCCGCACACACAGTCCGCCGTTGTTGTGGACGGTGAAGGCGCGGGCCGTGTCCTCCATGTTTGTCGCGAAGAAAAGTGTCCGATTCACTCGACGGTGACGCGATACCACCTTTCACCAAAGGAACGGGCCGTCCGAGCCAAGGAGGCATTGGCCGAGCGAGTCGAAAAACAATCGCGGTTTGAGACGCTGAATGCGGTTCGCAGGAAACTGCCGAGCGCGCTGTCGCGTCCCGACCTTGAAATGGCTGTCCTCGACTATTTCGAACGACTGGGTCACGACAACCACCGCCGTTTGTGCCGAGCCTACGGATGGGACGAGAAAAAAACCAAGCGCCCATCGAATGCTGCCGTGGATTACAAGTCGATCGGGGCAAAAGCGATTTGTGAAATGAGCACACCGGACGTTCAGCGATTTCTCATCGTCTGCGCTCTCGCATCCGACCTCTACTGCCCTGGATACAATCCCGGACAGGCACTCGCCAAAGACTCAAACCTTGCTCGAACTGCCGTACGCTACAAGGTAGATGTCTCAAAGATCGCAGCGCGGGTGCGTTCCGAGCTTACAGAAAAGAAGTTGGGTGCCGGAGGTTCGCGAAGGAGAAGGGTGGCCGCAAACCAGCCGTAGGTCCGAGCCTTCAAATGCATGCGCGGGCCGCGTCTCGGGCGCGGCCCGTTCTTGCGTTCGAATCCCTGTGTGGCATCTGCGGTTCGGGGCGGGATCTTGCCTTTCTATCCTCAATATAGTGATCGCAGCGCGTGCGCGTCAGATGTTCTATATCCTCGGTACTTATTGACATTTACCTAGTATTTGATACACTCCTGTAGAGTTCCTTCTATGGAATCTAAGTCTCACCGCCTCATCAATCTAGCAGCCCGTAAGCAGATCATAAGCTCGAAGGATGCGTCCGCTCTCGGCATCCCGCTGAACTATCTGTCGCGGCTGGTTCGGAAAGGTGTCCTCAAGAAGATCTCACGCGGCCTTTACTCTTCGAGTTCGTCGCCCGTAACAGAACATCTATCGCTATTCGAAGCAGCCTGCCGGATTCCGAAAGGAGTCATCTGCCTGCTGTCCGCACTTCAATTTCATAAGTTCACAACACAGTCGCCGCATCAGGTCTGGATGGCCATTGATGTCAAAGCATGGACCCCTCGCACGAGCACTTCCCTCATTCGCTTTGTGCGCATGTCGGGACGAGCCATGCACTTTGGGGTCAAGGAATATCCCGTTCGCGGAGGAGCGCTCAAGGTCTACACGCCGGCAAAAACCGTCGCCGACTGTTTCAAGTTTCGCAACAAGATTGGCACGGATGTCGCTCTCGAAGCGCTGAGGGAGTGCCGTCGGCTCAAAAAAGCGTCGATGGACGAAATCTGGGCCGCCGCAAAAGTCTGCCGGGTTGCGAATGTAATGCGGCCTTACATGGAGTCGCTCTAAATGAGCGATCCCAAGCTCACAAATATCCCCGCATCGGTTCGACAGAAACTGCTCAATCTTGCCCGCGAACGAAATGAAGACTTCCAGCTTCTGCTCACCAAGTACGGACTCGAGCGAGTCCTCTTCCGTCTCAGCACCTCGAAGCATCGTGACACCTTTATTCTGAAGGGTGCGCTGCTGTTCGAGCTGTGGACCCACGAACGGTACCGGCCCACCCGCGACGCCGACTTTCTCGCGATCGGAGACAACTCTCCCGAACGTTTCGCCGCGATCTTCCGGGAAATCTGCACGGCCGAAATCCCGGGCGACGGCATACGGTTCGACCCTGCCTCGGTCCGGGCGGAACGCATCAAGGAAGACGCCGACTACGAAGGCGTGCGCGTCACGTTTACGGGGACTCTCGACAAGGCACAGATACCGATACAGATCGACGTGGGATTCGGTGACACCGTCACGCCCGATCCGGTTCGAACGGAATATCCGACACTGCTTGGATTTCCGCATCCTCACCTGCTCGCCTATCCGCGGGAAACGGTCGTCTCCGAAAAGCTCGAAGCGATGGTCAAGCTCGGAATCGCAAACAGCCGCATGAAGGACTTCCATGATCTCTACACTCTTTCGAGAACCTTCGAATTTGACGGAAAGACACTCGCCGAAGCCGTCCGCACTACGTTTCAAAAACGGCAAACCGAATTGCCGACGACGGGCGTGCCGCTCGCCTTCACAGCGGAATTTTATGAAGATCAGAACAAGGTCAAACAGTGGCGCGCTTACGTGAATAAGAACAGGCCGTACGTCGCCGAGGCCGAGTTGAAAGAGATCGTCGATCGGCTCCGAGCTTTCCTCGTCCCTGTGATCCAGTCGGCGCAGGAACTTCGAATGTTCAGTGGATCGTGGACGCCGGCAAAAGGTTGGAAGTTCAACTCATAAGTCGCATGCGCGTCGCCTTTACAAGCGGCGATTTTTGCTGCCGCGCGGCAAAGTTCTTCGCTCTTTCCCGGTCGAGGTAAACGCGTTCGAAGCGTTCGCCATCGGGATAGATAATCGTCACGAGCCAGTGCTGGTGTTTGCGACGACGGTCTCGCTTACCGGTTGCAGCTTTTCCCTTGGTCATCCGCGGCTCCGTGCGGCCCGTTCATCGCAATACGGTTTCTTTCAGGAAATGGCCAATTCCTGGAGCGTTCATGCTCGCGATTCGGCAAGCCGCATCGCCACGCCCGTAACGCGGCCGATGATCTCGGCTTCCCGCGGGTAGGAAAACTGCCGGATCTCACAGCGCGAGTTGGGATACGGGACCGCCAGCAGATGATTGTCGCGGATTTCACACCAGCTGCAGATGTACTCATCCCTGAGCTCACCTAAATACACGCCAATGAAATCGATCTAAAACGCCCACCCAATAGCCGAACTGAGCCCTAACTCGTTGTTTTTCGAAGCAACGGGCGGGCGGCTGTCGTAGTTATCCCAGAACGAAAACGTTAGATGAAAATTGTTCGTCAACCGAACTACCAAAGAATTGTTGGTCGTTGCCCGAACACGACCGAGGTCCGAGAACCCGGGAAAGCACATAGCCTCCAAATGGATTTCTCCCACCTTAAACCGGTACGAATCGTAGGAGAAGCCTACCAAACCTTCGGCGTTGCTCCCTCCAGCGCTGGTACTACTCGTGTACGCCTCTTTCGTATACACCACGCCTCCCAGCCAGCGGAATTGCGACGTGCCGGTCCGCTTCAAATAGCGCCCGTATCCTCCGCCGACGGTCGTTCGAAGATCCAGATCCTGCTGGCTGCTGTGTAGAAAATCCAGCAGCCCACCCAAGTAGGCGTTTCGTCCCATAAAATATTGCTCGGCAATCGACGCATCGTCGCGATTCGTTTTTGTTCCGCCAGATTGATTCCCAAACGATGTCCCCAGATCTCCCGTCGCCACCCACTTCGGCGTTGCATACGTAGCGTTCATGTCCGTATTTACCGCGATCTGGCTGTTGCCGCTCGTGAAGCTCGTCCCGGCGTCGATGCTCCCAGTCAGCTGCCGCCAGAATGAAGGCTTTTGTGTCCTCAACTGGATCACGTCTGAAGAAGGAAGGCGTAAGTCTGTCGTTTCAGTCGCGATCGTCACGTTTTCCCTGTTCTCGCCAGTCCCTGCGACTTTCTCCAGCTTTCCCCTCACGTGATCGCCGTTTGCAAGCGTGATCAGATACATCGCCGTGCTATTCACCGTCTCCACCTGCGCCCATTCCACTTCCAGATTATCGGGCGCGTAGTCGGTCTCGATGTAGAGGACCCCACTCTCAAGTCTTTTCACTTCGCCGGTGAAGCGATCGCCGTTTTTCATGATGACTACATCTCCGCGCAGCGTTGATGCGGGCAGGCGATCGCAGACATCGAGCACAAGAATGAAAACGACGAGCAGGCGCACGTCTATCGCGCGTTCCAAACGGAGAAGGGTCATGGCTTTACTCCGGAATACAAATTTGGCACCCCGATCAGCAGGCCGACCAATCAGAGCCTGCTATGATTTCGGCGGCGGTGGCGGAGCAGCCGGTGCTGGAGGCGGCTGCGGCTTCGGAATCCGTAAAGTCCACGAGAAGCCGAACGCAATCACACGACCCTCTGGCCGGGCCTTCGCGGAAAACTCGTCCTCATACTTGAAGAAGGTGTTGATCGCCTTTACTGGCAGGATAAAGTTCGCTTGGAATCCGACGGCGTGTGCCGAGTAATACGGGAAACCCTGCGTCGTGCCACTGTTCCCGGTCACTTGCCATTGGTCATAGCCGATCACGCCGAGCTGCAATAGCCGAGTGAAATCCTTCTTGAGCGGAAGGATCTGACCAAACCCCCATTCATCTGTGAAGGCCTGCCCCGGGGTAATATTGGTTCCGTCCTTCTGTCCGTGGATCTCCCAGACAGTCGCGAGATTCGCCGTCGTCGCTTTGTTTTTCGTCAGATACACGGTCGTGTTCGTTGTGAAGTCATTGCCCCAATAGCCTGAACCGACATTGGTCGACGCTCCAGGCGTAAAGCGCCCGGTCGGCGCAGTAAAGCCGTATCCCGCCGCCACGTCAGCATGTTTCAAATGCCAGCCCAGATTTACGGGTTGCACATAAATGTCGGCCAGCCCTTGGCCGCCTCCATTGGCGCTCAGGTTGGTGCCCACAATCGCTGCCACGAGCGAACCATTCGCGAACGGCAACACGACATACGGAAAGTAGTACGCGCCGAGAAACTTGTGCGTCGGCACATAATAAAAAAGATTTTCGTTTACCCAGAAAGAGTACGTGCCGGTGATGTTAGGGAGTGCGTTTCCGTTCGAGTTATTCAGCTGGCCCGCGGAATAATTTAGCGTCAGGTTGGCGTACGTGAATCCCGGATCGGGTATCGCGCCGGCATTGAGGCCGTATTGCCCTGGTACGTATTGCCCTTTCTGTTGTGCGCTCAACGGGCGAAGGCAGGCCAACACTACAAGAGACAACAACACAATCCTATGTCGAGAAAACATCGCTCTCTCCACGGCGCTCTGGCGCGTAAGTTTTGAAAACGCTTCGCAGCTATTTCACGGAGTAATTTCGGGAATCCATGCACGCCGCAAACGCGCGCTGGAACGTATCGATACCTTCCTGATGGGCCTGTTGCAACAGGGCGGTCTGCTTCTTGAGGTCGGCGGCAGCCTGTGCGGCGGCCTGCTGCTTGGATTGAGCGTTCGCCTGCCGTTGTTGCGCGCCTCCTCTCATCGTTCCCGCAACCGATCCTGCCGCGGCGCCCGTTCCAGCGTCGCCTGCGATCGCGCCGATGGCTGCACCACCTGCCGCGCCACGAGCGGCGCCGCGAAGCCGGGTGCCGTAGACCTGTTGAGCGTTATCTGCAGCTTCCTTCTGTGCGGCGGCGATTTCTTCGGGGCTGGGACCCTGAGGAGCGGGCTTAGTGGGATCGACCTGGGTACGCTGCTTGGCCATCCCGTAACACTCGCTTTCGTCCTTTAGTTGCTGATCGGCGCTCTGACCATTCTTGGGAAACGCAAACATGTCGATCGATTGTGCGGGCGACCAAGCGGCGGCAGCCGGTGCTTGAGCCGCGGCGGGTGCGGCGGTTTGGCCGGGCTGCGATTGAGCTGACGCGACTCCGGTGCAAACAAGAAGTGCGGCAACGGCTACGGCTGACTTCACGAGGATTTGCGAGCTCATTGGAATGCCTCCTAAGAAACTTATTGTTGGCGTCTCTACTGCTTCTTCAGATTTACAGCGGGGCCACTGATGCGTTTTGCCTTTAGATCGACGGACACTTCAACACGGTCCGCGATCTTGATGAAGGGAATACCACTGTTCATCCCGTATTGCTTGCGGTCAAAGGCCATTTTCCCCTTGATCGTACCGGAGCCTGTTCCCGCGCCGGTCACAACCAGCGCGAGCTTCTCCTGTTTGGTGACGCCGCGGATCGTAAAGTCTCCATCGACTTCAAAGGTGTCAGGTCCTGTCTGCACAATTTTCGTCGACTTAAACGTGATGTACGGATCCTGTTCTGCGTTGAAGAAATCTTTGCTCTTCAGCTTGCCGTTCTTCATGCCGCTTCCGGTATCCACGCTGTCGGCCTGAATCTTGATCTCCAAAACGCCGCTGGAAAGTTCGGGCGAGGTAAAGACCAGAGTGGCCGCCCACTTGTTGAACGTGCCCTTGATTGCCACAGAGGAGTCCACCTCGAACTGCACCGAACTCTCGACCGGCGTAATTTCAAAAACCGGAGCTTGAGCTCGACTCACGGAGGGGAACACCGCGCAGGCCACAAGGCACACCAAGGCCGCGTGCGCTCTGACCCGGCGACGTGGGCGCACGGTCTCTTCTCCGTTACGACCGAACTGGCGTTGCAGCCACAAATTAATTTTCCCCATCTAAACGCTCCTTGCGCTTTTCCTTTTGCGGATAGCGCGATCACTGCACCAGCTCGATTTCTCCCGGCTTCCATGTCTTCTCGAACCACGGTTCGAGTGGACCATACAGGCGCAGGCATGTGTACCAAGCCTTACCGGGCACGGTTTGAAGCCAGTTCTTCTCTTTTCCGGCGGGGGCCTTAGGGCCGATGTACAGATCCACTGAGCCGTCAGCGTTCTTCACCATATCGTCGCGCTTGCTGTTCTTGTTCGGATACGGTTGACTGGTCTGGAGTTCAGACCGGGTTTGCGGATCGTAAAGAATCACGGACCAGAAGTCTCTCGCTGGCGGATTAGGAGGGATGTGGAGTTTGTAATTCTTGTTCCCATCTAGAATACTTCCGTCCTTATCGTGATCCCCGATGGCGTATTGCGACCCGACCCCGACCATTTTCAGCACCATCGCCGGTGTGTTCACAGTAGCCTGGTAAAAGAAGAGGATTCGCGCGTCCAGATTACGGCCTCCATTGCCGCCATCGACGAGCCATTTGTAATCCCCACCGATGAACGGAGTTTTCCAGTAGCTGTCCTTGTAGTAGTAAGCGGATTTGTCGCGGGTCTCAAACACGATGGCCCGAGCGGTGGCGTTGCCCACGGCGGCGGACTCCGTCAAAATGGCCTTCATCCGTGCGTCAGGGGCGAACGGCTTTCCTTTGGTGATGCCGATACTGTTGGCAAGACCTCGCAATTCAGGATCGATAAAATCCACGGGCTCCTTCTGGATCACGTGCGCAATTTCGTCATAGAACTCGTAGGTGTTCGCATGAATCGTGTTGTAGGAAACGCCGGAGCCGCTGATGAACTGCATGGAGGGCGGGTTGGTCGCCTGCGCCAAGGGGTAGATTTTCAAGCCGTCTCTGAAATTCTTACTGGCAGCGTCTGGTTTTCCATCTACTAGAAATCCGCGCAGGATCAGCCAGTTCACGTAAGACGTTGATTGGGCGGTGAAATATCCTGCGGGCGCTTTGTCTTTGTATCCCGGCGGAAGAATCAGGTATTTGCCGCCTTTGCCGCGGTCGGGGCCAGGAGCGCCCATGTCGATTACGAAGCGGAAGAAGGCATCGTTCACGGTGCCCGGGCCGCAACCCGGCGGAATCTCTACAACCGTGGGTCCGTCGCGTTCGAGGTCGAGGGCCACCGAGGCATATACCGTGTCGGCGTTACCCGTGAGAAACAGAGGATTCGAATCCATTAAATGATCCATGATGACAACCTGATTCGAATTGGGCGCTTTCATCTCAAGCTGGCCGCGTCGAATCGCCTCAAGCGAGGCGGCTGGTATGAAGTCGAGGAACACATCGACGCCCCGCTGAAAATCGAGATTGTCGTACATCTTCTGGGTTGTCTCTTTAGTGGGAAAGCCATCGACAAACTTGAGCGTGCCGATCCGCGTTTCCACGGTGTCAGGCGTCAGGATCTGTTCGGGAATTGTGTGGTTGTATCCCGGCGTTGGAGCCTGTGCGAATGCAGGGAGCGCAGCCAATAGCAGTGGCATCATAAGAGCGCCAAATTTCAGTCCATTCATTGGTCTAATTAATCTCCTGGTTTTCGTTTCACGTTTGTCCATCAAAAGCCGATCACATCCATCAGAGCGAAGATTGAGCGTTTACTTTACGAGTTCTACCTCGCCGACGCGCCAAGTCTTGTCGAACCACGGCGCAAGCGGACCGTACAGGCGGAACAGCATGTTCCAGCCTTTGCCTGGAATCGTCTGTGCCCAGTTGGCCTCCGGTGCGCCCTTTGGCAGTGTCGGACCGAACCACACGTCGACGGACCCATCCGGATTGGTGACCAGTCCTTTGTCGAAACTGTTCACACTCGGAAAGCGCTGGTCGGTCTGCAGATTCGACCGCGTCTGGTTGTCATACAGCGTGAACGACCAATTATCTTTCGCTGGAATGTTGGGTGGCATGTGAACCTTGTAGGTCTTGCTGCCGTCGAGTGGATGGTGTTCGCTGTCCGTGAAAGCTCCCGCGTATTGCGAGCCTTTACCAACCATCTTGGCGAACATCGCCGGAGTAATGCCGGTAGCCCAGTAATGCATTGCCGTGCGGTTGTCCAGATCGAACACGCCGGGCTCGAGTAGAAAGTCGTAGCCGGAGTTCGACGGGATCCACCATGAACTCCCCGGATAGATGAAGTTTGCATCGATGCGGCTACGGAAGACGAGGGCGCGAGCCGTGGCATTGCCGACGGCCGCTGAGTTTGTAAGAATTTCTTTCATGCGCGCGTCCGGCGCGAACGGCTTTCCCTTTTCGAGGCCGATGGAGGCGAAAAGGCCCAGCGTCTCCGGATCGAGCGCCGAGTTCGGTTCCATCTCCAGCACTTCGTGAATTTCTTCGTAGAAATGGAAATCATTCGCATGAATCGTATTGTGGGGAATGCCGCTCATGTTGGTGAACTTGGTGACCGGAGGATTGGCAGCCTGCGCTAGTGGATAGACCTTGAACAGCTTCTTAATGCTTTCGACCGCTGGCTTCGGATCGCCGTTCACCAGCATTCCACGCCCGGGAGCCCAGACTCCGTATGTCGCGGGGCGCATGACGAAGTAACCCGTCGGTACGTCACCAGTGTAACCGGGAGGCAGAATTAAGAACTTTCCGCCTTGGCCTTTGTCGGGGCCGGCGTTGCCGAAATCTCCGACCCACCGGAACCAGTGGTCGTCGAGCAGGCCGAGCACGTTCGGCGGAGTTTCCATCACGACGGGACCGTTGGTGGTGTCAATCCACGTGTAGAAATAAACGCTCGAATTGTTCGGTGTCAGCCACAAAGCCTTTGAGTCCATCAAGTCTTCAAAGATCATCACGTTGCCATTCACGCCGCCGAACTTCTTTGCGGCGGGCATGAAGGCCTGGACCGAGGCGCCCGGAATGCCGCGCAGAAACGCCTGCACGCCGCGCATGAAATCGAGGTTGTCGTAAAGCAGCTTGGTGGTTTTATCGTCGGGGACACCGTCGAAGAACGTGAGCTTTCCAATCGGCGACTCGACGGAGTCTGGCGTGGTGATTTCCGCGGGGATGTCCGTCGTCATTTTCATTTTTGGTGGCGTGGATTGCGCAATCGCCGCTGACGCAGCAAAAAGGCAACCCAAAACAATTGCGGAAGCCGAATAGCGAAGTTTAGAAAAAACGGTCCTCATCTTTGTGCTCCTCATAGTGCGTGCTTTCACGGCCCCGATCGGTTGCTAGGCCTTCGGCTTTTTCGGATATAAAAACGCAATCTGAAATTTCAGCTGCCAGCTTGGGGACTGAAAATCTTCGGGACGTTTCACATTTCTGTAGGCCTGCACGCTCACGTTCACGGGCTGAAAACCGAGACGCATGATGCGCCCAACACCGCCGCCGACCGGAACCAGCCACACGTTGCCGCTGGGCGCGTTCCAGTTGGCGGAGATGATTGGTTGCAGAGTGAGATAGTACCCCTTGTTGAGGTTGTAGTTGACGAAGTATTGCAGGGTCATTGAATTCACGTCGGCGCGATTCGAAGGACCTGCAACGGACCACAAATTGTTGACCAGGACACCGAGGGTCCATTTACCGGGCTGGACCAACGCGACAATTGCGGGGCCGACGCTGAATTTCCCCGTGCCCAACATATTATCGGTGGCTGTCGGGATCAGGAATGTAGGTCCAGCGCCCCAAATTAATTTTCCGGGATTTGCCGGTGAGAAAAAGAAAGAAGGATTGATGTCTCCGAGACCAAATGTTCCACCGTGCGCCTGCGCGGTGTCGGGCTGAAAGCTCAGCGCGCCGATAGTGCGTGTGATCAGATTCCAATTTTGACCAAGCGGTATTGGAACCACGGGCTGAACCTGAATCACCGCATTGCGGTCTCGATCGAACGGGCCGATGTTGAAATCGGTAATATTCTGGACCGGCACGCTGATTAAACTTGCGACCGGATTCTGCGTGGCCTTGGCCAAATCTCCCGCCGAGGCTTTATTGTCCGGTTTTTCCGCTTCTTGTTTTTGCTCTTGCGGCGTCTCTTGTTTCAGTTCCTTGTTGAAATTCGGCTCGGCCTCACTTGTTTTTGCGTCTTGTGCGAATACCGGTCCGGCCATAAGTACAAAGGCCAGCGCCGCCGTTGAATTCCACAATCGCCTTCTCACGCTCAGCATCGGTTGCCTCGGTTGCTGTGACACTCAAATCAAAATCCGATGATTGGTCGTTAATGTAGTGACACGCGTCTGGGCTGTCTACTGCCCTTTGGGGAAGGTCATGTTGGTCACAGCGGAAAAATGCTACGCACAGATACCGAATACTTGCTGGAACGTTCTGGCCGCAGGTACTCTTTAGGCGCAGATGAGCCTGATAACCATCGTTTGGTCCATGGTCGCCTCCTGCTGTTTTACCTTGGCGGCAATTAATCTGCTGGTTTGGATCAGGAATCGTACGGCGTGGGCGAATTTGCTTTTCTCGCTCACCGCGGTTTCATTGGCGGTTTTCACCTTCTTTGAACTGGCGATGATGCGCGCGGGAACGCCGACGGAATTCGGGGTCGTGATGAGGTGGGCGCATGTCCCACTCTTGGCCTGGCTCTTTTCACTTACTTGGTTCGTTCGAATTTACTTTGGAGCGGGACGGCTATGGCTCGCGTGGTCGGTCTGTAGTCTGCGCACGCTTTCACTGGTCCCGAATTTCTTGACCGGGGCGAATCTTAACTATATGCGCGTCACGGGTGTCCATCGGCTGCCGTTTCTGGGAGAACTCGTCTCAACCCCTCAGGGCATTCCCAATCCCTGGATGATCATCGGCCAAGTAAGCATCTTATTGCTTATCGCCTTCGTCGCAGACGCCAGTGTGACGGTATGGCGCCGCGGCGATCGTAGAAAGGTGTTCCTTGGCGCAACCATCGAATTTTTCCTGGTGCTCGGTTTGGGTCAGACGATGCTGCTGTTTTGGCTGAACATCCAGTCGCCGATTATTTTCAGTTTGCCTTCGCTCGGCATGCTCGCGGTGATGGGATACGAGCTAAGCCTGGATGTGCTTCGCGCATCGCAACTTGTTCGTCAATTGCAGGCGAGCGACGCTCAACTGCGCGCGAGTACCAGCGCCATGACTCTTGCAGCCGAAGCCACTAATTTTGGGATCTGGATTCGATACCTGGATCGGAACGAAATCTGGGCCAACGAGGTCTGGCGAAGCTTGTTCGGTTTCTCGATCACCGAGCGGCTGAACATCGACTACATTCTGCAGCGCGTGCACCCCGAAGATCGCGAGGCGGTGCGTCAAACCTGGACCAAAGCGATTGACGGCGAAGGAAAATACGAATCGGAATATCGCGTGGTACGTCCTGATGGGCAGATGCGCTGGCTAGCCTCGCGCGGTAGCGTCGAATTTGACGATCGCGTTCCGGCTGTAAGCCGTGGCGTGACGTTTGACATCACCGAGCGTAAGAAGGTCGAGCTTGAAACGGATCGCTTACGGCAGGAAATCGCGCACGTTGACCGGGTCTCGATGATGGGACAGCTGGCGTCGGCGCTAGCCCACGAGATTAACCAGCCTCTCGGAGCAATCCTGCGGAACGCGGAAGCGGCCGAGATCTTCTTGCGTGATCCCTCGCCGGACTTGGTTGAAATCCGCGCAATCCTTGCTGATATTCGCAAGGACGATCAACGCGCGGGTCACGTGATCGACCGAATGCGGCGTATGCTTATGAGAAACAAGCTCGATAGCCAGGCGCTGGAGGTGACGGAATTGGTTAGCGACGTAGTCGCGATGGTCCGGGCCGACGCGGTGGCCCGGCAGTCACAATTGGAAATTGACGTTCCTGAATGTCTGCCGCGGGTGTGCGGCGACCGTGTGCAACTGCAGCAGGTGCTGCTCAACCTGATCCTCAACGGCATGGATTCGCTGAACGGAGCGAATCGCGACAACCGGCTGGTCAGGCTATCCGCGCGGCTTGACGAAGCGCGAACCATCGAGATCACGGTGAGTGACACCGGCCAGGGTATACCCGCGGAAAAGCTCCACCAAATCTTTGATCCGTTTTTCACTACGAAGACGAATGGCATGGGCATGGGCCTTCCGATCTCGCGCACCATCATTGAGGCGCACCGCGGACGGCTTTGGGCCGAGAACCGAAGCGGCGGCGGAGCGGTGTTCCGATTCACCCTTCCCGTCGCAGATGGACGCATTTCGCTATGACTGCCGCCAAGCCAACCGTTCACATCGTTGATGACGATGCCTCCTTCCTTGCTGCGATTTCAAGACTACTTCGCGCGAGCGGATTTGAGGTGCGCACCTTTTCATCGGCGGCTGATTTTTTGGAGCAGCGCGAGGACGGCGCACCCGGCTGTGTGGTGGCCGATTTGCAAATGCCGGGCATGAGCGGATTCGACCTGCAGTCGGTGCTCGCGCAAACCTCGAATCCTCTGCCAATCCTTTTTCTTACCGGTCACGGAGACGTTCCTTCCAGCGTGCGCGCCATACGTGACGGAGCCGAAGACTTTCTGGAGAAGCGTGCGCAGAAGGAAAAGGTAGTGGACGCCGTTCGACGCTGCCTTGAGCGCGACGCGAACGAACGCCGATCGCGTAACCAAGTCCACGAACTTCGCGCCCGGTTTGACGCTCTCAGCACGCGCGAACTGGAAGTGCTCTCCCATGTGGTCCACGGCAGACTGAACAAACAGATTGCCGACGACCTGAGCATCCACGAGCGGACGGTAAAACTGCATCGAACGGCGATCACGACAAAGCTCGGCGTTTCGTCGGTAGCGGAACTCACGCGCGTGACCATACAGGCCGGGATATTCCCTTTCCCGCGTCTCCAACAAACCTTCCCTAAAGGGCAGTAGTCGGCGTCGCATGGTTCTGCATATAGTCTTCCTCACACCCGATGAGCCGTACCCCGCCTATCTATGTTGCAGTCGTTGATGACGACGAAGATTTGTGCCGGTCGCTCGCGCGGCTTCTGCGTGCCAGCGGAATGCACCCGGTAACGTATTCATCCGCGGAAGCATTTCTCGCCGACACCAAGCATCCTCAGTTTGACTGCCTCGTTCTCGACGTTCAGCTTGGCGGTATGTCCGGCATCGAACTGATGCAGGGACTTTTAGCGGAGGGCGGCCATGTTCCCTTCATCTATCTCACCGCCCACGACAGCCCCGAAGCGCGGGCGATAGCCGAGGCTGCCGGTTGCGCGGGATACTTTAGAAAGACGGATTCGGGGGCCGAGCTGCTGGAAGCCATACGACACGCCGCGTCCTAAGACGGTTCGTGAAGGAGAAGCATGGCCTTATGAGAACACTGGTTTCACTTATCGCCATCTGCAGCCTCGTTAGCTTAGGTTTTGCTCAAGACGTGGGCTGGCCGCGCGAAAAGACAAATCAAACTGGCACGATCGTGTACTACCAGCCGCAACTCGACGACTGGAAAGACTACCGTCAATTGATCGCCCGGATAGCAGTGTCTGTCACACCGAAGAACGGAAAGCCGGCGGTAGGCGTTGTATATCTTCGAGCTGCTACCGACGCCAACCTCACCAGTCGGAACGTGGTTCTTAGCCATCTTGAAGTCACCGGAACGAATTTTCCTTCGCTCGATCAGCCCCGCGCTGCCGCAATGGATCAGATGGTGAAAACCTTCCTCCCACCGACTGCTGTCATGGATATTTCTCTGGATCGATTGCTCGCGGACCTAGACGAGAAGAAACAAGAAGCTCCGGCGGCGACTGTTAAGAACGATCCCCCTAAAATTTTTGTGTCATACGGAAATGCCGTTCTGCTGCTGGCCGACGGCGATCCAGTTCGCGCTCCGATTGAAAAGACCAGCCTGGAATACGTCGTAAATTCGAATTGGGATTTGTTTTTTGATCAAACCAGTTCCAAATACTATCTGTTCGCTGAGACGCGCTGGCTAACCGCGTCGGCTCTGGGAGGTCCTTGGAGCGTTGCCACGAAACTGCCTGCCGATTTTTCAAAGCTGCCGAACCAACCGAACTGGCAGGACGTGAAGAAGGCCGTACCTCCGCCCGCAGGCGGCACCGGGCCGGCTCCCAAAGTTTTTTACAGCACAACCCCAGCGGAAATCATCACTTTCAGCGGTCAGCCCTGGTACACCAAAATTCCGAACACGCAGCTTTCCTACGCCGCGAATACCCAAAGCAATCTTTTCCTGTGGGGCGATTCAAAAGAATACTTCTACCTGGTTTCGGGCCGCTGGTTCCGGGCTAAGAGTCTAGATGGTCCTTGGACTTTTGCTACGCCTGACTTGCCGACCGATTTTGCCAAGATTCCTGCTAGCAGTTCCCGTGCCGGCGTGTTGGTCTCTGTGCCCGGAACGGACCAAGCCGAAGATGCTGTCCTGCTGGCGCAGATTCCCACGACGGTAATCGTGAATCGCGCTGAGGCAGAAGCCGCAGTACAGGTTGCCTATGATGGAGATCCGCAGTTCAAACCGATCGAATCAACTTCGCTCTCCTACGCTTCAAACACACAGGACAAGGTCATCAAGGTCGGCGATCTATATTATTTGTGCTTTCAGGCGGTGTGGTTTATGTCCACTTCGCCGAACGGCCCATGGAAAACAGCGGACTCAATTCCCAAAGAAATTTATACAATCCCGTCGAGTTCGCCCGTTTACAACGTAACTTATGTTAGGCAGACCACGACTCCGACTGGCGAGACGCAAGCGAGTAGCACCGCGGGCTATCTTGGCATGTTCATTATCGGAGCGGCGGTGGGCGCCACCGTTGCCTACGGGAGTGGGTACCATTATCCGCCTTACTTTTATTACGGCCCGCATCCCTATCCCATTTATCGTCCGTATCCCATCACCTACGGCGTCGGTGCCGTGTACAACCCACACAACGGAGCGTATGGCGTCGCGCGCGGAGCTTACGGACCGTATGGCGGCGTGGCAGGCGCAGCTTGGTACAACCCATCGACGGGGACCGGCGCGCGAGCCGTTGGCGGTTGCGGCGTGTACGGCTGCGGCGGAGCAGCCCGGGCTTACAACCCCTACACCGGCGCTTACGGCGCAACGCACCAGGGGTCGAATGCCTACAGCCAATGGGGCAGTTCGGTCGTAACGCAGGGCGATAAATGGGCACAGTCCGCACACTACTCCGACTCGCGGGGCACGGTTGCCGGCGCGCGAGGCTCAGAGGGCGGTCGAGTCGTCGGCGGTAGCGGACAAAATGGAAGCGGGTTCGTGGGACAAAGCGGCTCAGGCGATATTTACGCCGGTAAAGACGGCAACGCGTACAAGAAGACCGACAACGGATGGCAGCAATACGATAATGGCGGTTGGAAACCGGTCGAGAACCCGGCTCCTCACTCGGCCACGCAAACAGGCACGCAAAATGCTGGCCAACAAAGTCAAGCCTCGCGTGCTTCGCAGTCTTCGACGGCGACGTCGACCGCAAGACAGAATCCGAGCGCCGCGACGACCGCTGCCGCGCCGAAGCGCGACGCGCAGCAAGGCGCTGCTTCCGCCCCGTCTGCGCAAGTCCAAGACCTGAATCGCGATGCGCAAGCCAGGCAACAAGGAACGCAGCGAACTGAAAATTTTCAGCGGCAAAGCCGCAGCACCGCAGCCCGGCCGTCCGGCGGTTCACGAAGACGGAGCCGGAACTGAAACAACATTTTTTCAGCGTGGCGAGTGTTAGATAGCCGCGCAATTTAATCAAAATGGACAAAAGGAGAATGACAAGAGATGGACGCGAAAAAAGTAGTCTACTGTTTGGTTTTGTCGGTAGGGTGCGCTTTGACGCCGAATTCCTCGCAAGCTCAATCCGCGAGTGACAACGCCAGCGTAACCGCTCAGCTCAATGACGCGAAGCCGCTGGTCGCCAAGATCAAGAAGGATGCTATCCAGATGGAAGCCTACGGTCAGAATAGCGGCTTGAGTTGGCAAACGCACTCGGCCGCATTAGAAAAGATCAAGGTCGATGTAAATGCGTTGCAGCAAAATATGCGAGGCTTACAGTCCCACCGAACCACCGCCAGCCCCTGGCAGCAAGACGCCATCGACCGTATTAGCGGCTTCACAAACGATCTCGCAACGAATATGAACGCCGCTATCGATCGCCTAAACAAAAGCAAGTCGCGCCCGACGACTCCTCCGTACCCTGCGTATCTGAAGGCGAATACGCGAATCGTCAGCGATCTGGCCGACGAGATCGATGCCACGATCGACTACGGCGAGAATAAGTCCGCCGCCGATAGTTTGGGGCAGCAGATCGACTCTTCCACGAAGTAACGTCATTTGAAAATGGGTTAGCCGTTTGCCGAAAGCGGCGCGAGAGCACAATCTGATTTCTCGCGAATCGGTCGACGGCCTCAACCCTTTAGCGATCGAATCCGCGGCAGGGCGATGAGGCTCAAGTTCGTCGTCAGTTCTCGTCCCATACCGAACTAGCTGTTCGATTCGAAGACTTCGCGCTTTTCCTCAACCGTGCGAGAATTTCCGCGGCGCAGAACTTTGAGGGGGGAACCTTGCTGACGAAACGGACCGCATTTCGACATATGTCGTTCCTTGCCGCTGCAGCGCTGATTCTTCTCCCGGTGTTTTCGCTATCGGCGCAAGAAAAAAAGCGACCCCGTCTTATCGTGCAAATCACCGTGGACCAACTCCGCGGAGATCTGCCCCATCGCTACAACGCCGAGTTTGGTGATGGCGGCTTCCGTTACTTGTACGCGAAGGGCGTCGTCTATGAGGACGCCTTCCAGCGCCACGCCAACACCGAAACAGTCGTTGGTCACACCACGCTGGCTACGGGGGCAGATCCCAGCACCCACGGCATGGTGGGCAATGTCTGGCTTGATCGCGAAACAGGCAAGCTCGTCTATAACATTCAGGACGCGCGATATCCGTTGCTGACCCAAGGCGTGGGCGTCGACCAATCCACCGAAATAGATCCCACACAACGCCTCGCCACCACCGAAGGCCGATCACCGTCGCCGATTCTCGTTTCTACTTTCAGCGATGAACTGGCTTTGTCCGATACCGGCAGATCCAAAATCTTCGCCGTTTCCGTCAAGGATAGGGGCGCCGTCCCAATGGCTGGCCACGGGGGAAAGGCTTTCTGGTTCTCCAAGAAGACCGGAGAGTTTGTTACCAGCACCTACTACTACAAGGACTATCCGGCCTGGGCCAGGGAATGGAACGCTCTAAAGCTCGCGTCAAGCTACAGCGGAAAGTCATGGGAACTGCTGCACGACCCATCGACGTATCTGTTCGGCGCCCGCGACGATATGCCGTATGAAACCAGCTTCCCGGGCTACGGCCGCGTCTTCCCCCATTCGTTCGGAAAATCGGACAGCGAATATTTCACGACCCTTTTGACCCTGAGTCCGGTAGGCGACGACCTGACGCTCTCATTTGCAGAGGCCTTGATGGATGGCGAGAAATTGGGGCAGGGTCCGAGTACCGATTACCTGTCCATTAGTTTTTCTTCTACCGACTACGTAGGCCATTTGTTTGGCCCATCCAGCCTGGAGAGCGAGGACAATCTGTTGCGGTTGGATCGCAGCCTCGCGGAACTGTTTAAATTCATCGACCAAAAGGTTGGGCTGCAAAACACCGTGATCGTATTATCCGCCGATCACGGAGCACCGGAGGTCCCGGGCTACCTGAACGAGTTCGGCATCGATGCCAAATATTTCAACGCCGCTCCTCTGGACCCAAAGACGCTCGAAAAGCGTCCTGGAGTCGAGGCGGTAAAGAAAAAGTTTGGCATCACCAATGACCTGATTCAGGCATTTTTCCCGCCCTATATTTATCTCAATCACGACGTGCTGCGCGGAGGCGGGCAAAATCTTGCAGAGGTGCAACGTGCCGTCTGCGATGAGCTGACCAAAATGGACGGCGTCTGGCTCGCCGTGCCGAGCGGAGATCTCACCGAGGGCTCGATTGCGGACACGCCCTTGAATGAATCGATTCTGCGCAATTACAATGCAAAGCGTTCGGGTGACATCTTCGTAGTTTTGAATTCGGGCTCGTTTATCAACGATTTTGATGGACTAACGGTTGCTTCCAGCCACGGTTCGCCGTGGCGCTACGACCAGTTCGTCCCAATCGTTTTCGTGGCGCCGGGAGTACAGGGTCAAAGAGTTTTCCGGGAAGTCTCGACGGTGGATGTGGCTCCAACTCTTTCGGCGATCCTGGGAATCACCTACCCGTCCGGATCGGTCGGCAAGCCTCTTGTCGAAGTACTGGAGCGTGGGTCCGAGGTAGCCGTCGATACAAACAAGTGACTTTGGCTTGCGCTCGTAGGTCGGGCTACCGGACGTACGTCGAGAGATTTCGAGGAATGATTTGTCGCTCGAAGATAACGTTCGCATATCCTCATCCTATGCGACACATACGACGGAGAAATCAATGGAAATGAAATTTGTTCGGATAGCGTTACTCACGATAGGCGTTTTTCTGGGAACCAATCAGGCACTCGCTCAGCAAGGCCAGCCCGCGCCGGCCATTCCGTTGTCGGCCGACTGAGTTTAGCGCTTTCGCCAGATGCGAAACGACCGGCTGATAAACCCCACCCACGCTCAAGACAGACTGTAGTGCGTCTGTCACTCCATCCCGAATGGTTTTCGGGAACCAAGGTTGTTCGTGAATCTCGATCGCATTTATGCGGTTCATTCCCTATTCCCACACGTTGGCATCCGATCCGTTTTTCATTCCTTCCGTTTGCGATGGTTCAGCACGCAAATTCCTGCCCTCCGAATCAGGTGGGCATGCGCGCCCGCGCTGTTAACTGATTCAGGCGCGACGCATGAGCCAAACAACCAGACATATGATGATTAGCGTGCCGATGAGCCCATATCCGAACATATAAGCCTCCAACTTCTCTCAAATACTAGGCGTTCATCGACGCACGTTCTGTCCCGTTTCGGACACTTGCTCATCTTCGCTGAGTGCGCGCGGTAGGAGGCCCTTTCGCTTTAAAGTCCGGGCCCGCTACATCCCCACGTTGGTGAGCTCTCTCTCTCTGTGTGTGCCAAATAGAACAGATGACGGAACGCATTTGATAGACACTCCTTTGAACCACGCCCCCACACAATTTAGAGGAGTGCCAAATGACGCGATCAATAGCGACCCAAAGCATCATCGATACGCACCGGCACATATTTGGCCCAAAACTACTGAAGAAATTCATTGAGAACATCGGCTTTGACGACAAGAAACCGCTGCCGCAGGCCAATGCAGGCGAAATGTTTCTCTATCGCGAATCGGTTGACGTGGACTATTCGATGGAGATTCAACAGCAGAGTGGCGTTACGCTCTGCGTGAATAGTTATGGCGGCGAGGTGGAGACGTTCGCCAAGCAGATCATCAAAGCCAGCACGATCGACACGATCAAATTCCTGCACGATGAGTCCTTCGAGCTTCGCGATAGGTTTCCCAACGACATCGCCGTTATGGCCAACGCTCATGCTCTGGAAGAAAACACGCGTGAGGCGATCGATCCGCTGATTTCCAGCAAACAAGCGTGCGCCATCAGCATTTGCACCAGCTACGGAGCAGGTGCCGAGCAGGTGTTTCTCGATTCGCCAAAAGCCGAGTGGCTATGGGAGTACGCGCAGGATAAGGATGTTCTAGTTCACATTCATCCGCCGTTGGTAGCGATCGGCGCCGTTGCCATGCAGCAATATCGGTTGAACGAAGCCCTCGGCCGGCCCTTTGATACGGCGCTGTCGGCGGCTCGCATGATTTTTAGCGGCGTCTTCGATAAATATCCGAAACTCAAAGTTCTCTTCGTTCACATGGGAGGGGCGCTCGAGCCGGTGATTTGCAGGCTCGATTGGAACTGGGAGTTGAACTACAACGGAATCCGAAACCCGCCGATCGAAAAGGTGGATAAGAACGTTCGCAAGCCTTCGGAATATTTCAAATCGAACATCTATGTAGATTGCATGGGTCCCAGCGCGACCGCATTGAAGGCCATGATCGAAACGTGCGGCATCGACCGCGTACTGTTTGGAAGCGACTTCGGTCCGGTGCCCATGAGCCCCAAGCTGCACATCGATCTTGTAAACGACACGATCCCTGATGCTAAGGATCGCGAGATGATTTTCTCGCGGAATGCGCTTGCGTTGTTGCATTTACAAACCGACGCGACGCCACTTGTTGTTGGCCGAAAGGCCGCCAGCGCCGGCGGCCCATAATCCCGACGCCGACTGATCCGATTTCCCTGCCTTTGGCTGCGACGGAGTCTCTCAACGAACCCGTACAAAACTCCCGCTGGCCAAGCCTGGTTTAAACCGCTCAAGGGTGGTGGCAATAACTCCGAGACTGCACAGCGAAGAACTGTTATTCAAGCCCGCTGTTTCAACTTAAGCGAAGCCATCCTGAACCACGCTATGGCCTGGATGCATGTGACGCGGCCGCTCCGCGACCCAGTGGCAACCACCGGACGCGCGCGATTTCACCCGCTGTGCTTTCTGGGATGATCTCCATGATTTCGCCCTCGCCTCATGACCCAAGAACGGTATCCCCAACCCGGGAATCGATATTGCTTTCGTACACGGCCGCTCCTCCGATCCGAGCGCGAAACTACAGTCGCCGGCTCGACAATCAATTCCTCGAAAATCCGGTAGTCAATGATCGCCGTGCGCAGATTTCCCGTGATTCCCTCTCCCTGTGATTGGCGAGGTGCCCTCTGATGTGCCACCCCATAGTTCTCAACAACTCCATTATGATTCACGGATCTGGCGGCCGCGGGTCGTTCGAAATTAGTTGGTTACGAATTCACGCGAAAATCGGGCCAATTGAGTTTCAGGGTCTTGATTGCAAGAAGCTCATTGACTGCAGCCGTGATCGCGATTCGTTCTTCACTCGCGGCCAGAGCACCTAGCTCCTCCCATCGTTGAAAAATCGCCCACTCTGCGGCGTGGACACGGACTGTGAGATTCGTTAAATCAAGCTCTGCTATCGCTAGTTCCACTTGCAGCTTCCAGTGCGGAACTCGAACGCGAGCGGGCGATACAAAACCTGTTTGGCCAATCGCCTCTAAGCCATACATAAACACCCCCAATTACAACGGGGAGAGCATGTAGCCTCCTGCCTTGGAAAACTGTTCCATTCGGCACACCTCTCCGAACGGGCTAGGCGCGGCCAACGTGCCTCCTCGTTGGAGCTGTCCACCTTTCGATCATCCTTTTGAACTTCTGTCCTGCGCTTCCAACCGATTTTCAGAACTGTGCCAAACGGCACTGCTTGTCTCAGATATCTCGGCGAGAATGGCTGGATGCCACAGAAAAAAACGAAGAGGGGCGCCCACAACGCCACGCGCGAAAGCGTGAAGAGGGTGATGCAAAAGCTTAGCGTCACAAAGTCCGCCAGGATTGCAGAACTGAACCTAGACGCCGATCGAGTTTCAGAACGGCCGAGCGCAAGCATGTCCGGTACCGTGCGCAGGATTCTTCCTTCTCGCCACCGGACCAAGCCGGAAAAAGCTCAGATCACCGTTGATCTCCCCGAACCTCGATATCGCGAGTTGCGCATTGAGAATTCGCTAACCGACGAACACGGTGACGAAGTGAAACTCAAAACAGGGGCCCGGGTTCAGGTCACTGTGACGGACGAGGGCGTCACGGAAGTAGGACAGCCCAAGCGCCGGCTCTAAGACCACACATCTGGTGATTCAAAATTCGTTGCCTGCCGATTGCCAGAAACGTGTTGACACGTTTAGTGACGCGGACTAGCGTAAGCATCGTAACGATCCGTCTTGGACTGTTGCCGTGTGCTTCCCGGCTTGTTCAAGGACTTCAGCGGTTCCGAAGAATCCGAAAATGAAATCAAAACGTAACAACCCGTTTGATCCACAGGTCTATCTCGAGTCTGTCGGAGTTTCGAGAAAAGTGGGAGAATTCCGCAAAAAGCAAACCATCTTTGCGCAGGGCGATGCGGCAGATAGCGTCATGTACATCCAGAAAGGCAGCGTAAAGCTCACTGTCGTCAACGAGGCTGGCAAAGAGGCCGTCGTGGCCATCTTTGGCGCGGGGGACTTCTTCGGCGAAGGAGCCATCGCACGAGAATCGGTCCGACTCGGCACGGCCACTGCCGTCGTGCCGACCACGGTCCTCATGATAGGGAAAAACGAGATGATCCGCGTGCTTCATTCGGAGCATTCCCTATCAGATCGGTTTATTGCCTACATGCTGGATCGCAACAGCCGGGTCGAGGCGGACCTCGTCGATCAGCTCTTTAATTCAACCGAAAAGCGCTTGGCGCGCACCCTGTTACTTCTCGCGCACTATGGCAAAGAAGATGAGCCCGAGAAGGTTCTCCAAAAGATCTCACAAGAGACGCTCGCGGAAATGATCGGCACCACGCGGTCCCGTGTGAATTTCTTTATGAATAAATTCAGAAAGCTTGGATTCATCGACTACAACGGCAAAATCACGGTTAACAAATCCCTTCTGAAAATCGTCCTGCACGAGTAACCGTCAGTTTCTGTGCGCCCGGCTTGGCTCGAAACTGACTACGTGCCGCAATCTCAAGTCAGATTCCCAGATGTGTGAAGACAGGAATTTTGATGACATCCAGCACGAGGAACAGAACCACAGCGGCAGCAAATTCGCAGACCAAGATCGACCCGGACAACGGCGCCATCGCAATTCCACGATTCGCCAGCATCGAGATAACGAAAAGATCGACTAGGGACGATAATGCAAGCCAAACCGAGGGCCGCAATCCCCAAAAGTGGCGGTGTCCTCGTATCGCGTAAGTCGTGGCTTGGCTCCCATAGACGATCGCCACTACGGAAAGTGTTCTCAAAGATTCGATTCCCAGTCCCAACTTGAATTTGCCCACTGCCAGTATTGCGATACAGAAGGCTAAGAAGAAGGCCGCCAGAATGGCGCTCGCGCTGGTAATCCGGCCTATTCGCCACGAATTCGGTAATTTCGACGCCTCCACTCGGTCCGTCGTCAAGGACATTGCGAGGAAATCTCCCGTGATCATCACGATAATCATCAGCATCGGAGTCAAGACGGCGTGTCCGGTTACGATCAGACCTACCGCCAAAAACAGAAGTTGAACGATTTTCTTCACGACTGAATTCAGCGCGTAGTTGAGAATGCGCTGAAACGTCGTCCGACCTTCTTTGACGGCAGCAACAATTCCACCCAGGCCTGCTTCGGTCAGGACAACGCCTGCCGCCGATTTCGCCACATCCGTCGCCGTCGATACGGCGATTCCGATCTGTGCCTGACGAAGCGCCGGTGCATCATTTGCGCCGTCGCCGCACATCCCGACCGCATGCCCATCCTTCTGAAACGCCTTTACAAGGTTGAATTTACCTTCCGGAAGAATGCCTGCGAAGACGATAAAGTCTTCCGGCTTGAGATTGCTCGGAAGCGGTCCTGGCGGGCAGATCGCGCCGATCAACCCCACATCATGGGCCACGATCCCGGCGGTCGCCACCGCATCGCCAGTCACCATTACGGTTCGGACGCCCAAGCTGTTGAGCTCCGAGATCAGTGCGCCCGCGTCCTTCCGGGGAGGGTCGCTGAGTGCAATCAGGCCGATAAGTTGTAGACCCTCGGGCGGACCCGCCGCGACCGCGAGAACCCTGAATCCCCTCTTCTCAAGATCCTCCGCTATTGCCGCTGCACTGGGCGACGGGGCTGTCAGTGCGCTGACCACGGCAAAGGCGCCTTTCATGACGCGCTGTACTGCGCCTTTGCTGTCCGTCGCCGTGGCCTCAGAAGTCTTCTTCGCAGGATCGAATGGTGCAAACATGATTAATGTTGGTAGGTCCGCAGCCGGTTTGCTCGAGGAAGCGGAGCGAATCGCGATGTCGACGGCGTCTTGACCTCCGTCCGAACTCGCGAGCGCAGCCAATCCGAGGGTGTGGGCTTCATCAAAGCCCGGCATTGGATGAACGCTCGTTACAGTAAGCGTATTGAGAGTCAGCGTGCCCGTCTTATCCGAACACAGAACATTGATCGTCGCCGCTTCATCGACGGCGGAGAGTCGCGTTGGAAGGACGCCAACCGCCGCGAGCGCGCGAGCACCCAGCGCCGTCGCGAGTGTAAAGGTTGCCGGTAGCGCCACCGGTATGGAAGCGAGCACCGAAGTGAGTAGCAGAGGGACAAGCTCGCTCCACGGCATGGCGTGGAAATGCGCATAAACCGCCAGGAGAATGATTACGGCCCCGTCGAAGATCCCGAGGTTGCGGACGATCCTAAGAACCGCCTTTTGTTGTGAACTTACGACATGCGCCGTGCGGACCAGCTCCGCCGTTCGGCCGAATTTCGTGCGAAGGCCCGTCGCGGTTACTTGTGCTGTCGCTTCGCCGCGCCGCACGAGCGCCCCTGCATATGTATCTACGCCGGCACCGCCTTCTCGCGGAAGAGACTCGCCTGTAAGCATCGACTGATCAAGCGACACAGATCCGCCGAGAATGTGCACATCGGCCGCAACCACACCACCGAGCGACAATTTTACCAAATCGCCCCGCACCAACTCCGCGGCGGGTACCGTCTTCCAAATTCCGTCGCGTCGCACAGAGGCGTTCAGTGCGAGACGCGATTTCAGCGCGGCGAGTGTCGCCTGCGCGCGACTTTCCTGGAAGTACGCCAAGACTGCATTGAAAATTAGCAAGCCCGTAATGACCGCGGCCTCTCCATATTTGTGCAGTACGATTTGAAGAACGATGGACGCTTCGAGCAGCCAAGGGACGGGAGCCCAGAACTTGGACAGTGCGTTCCGAAGCGGATCGGCCGAAGTGTCTGGCATCGCATTAGGGCCTTCCTGTTGCAGCAGAGCCGACGCAGCGGCGCTTGTGAGTCCGCTCGGCACCGCGGTCGGAATCTGGACTGAGGGTCGATTTGGCGGAGCGGCTGTTGCGGTCTTGCTGAACGTCATAAGTTGGCATGCTCCAACGGAATGTCCTGTGGGTGCTGCACGGGACTCGACTGCGGGAGTCGATATCCATGAGAACCGCCGGGAGTACCGTCGCGGAACATCATCGCGAGAGATCGACCTGATCCTCTCTGTCTGGACCCACCACGCAGGCCGAAACAACCAAGTGGCCCGCTGCATTGTTCGCCATCCTTTGGCCGCATTACTGTGCTGAACCGCACAGCCCCTCGGAATCCGTTGTGAAACACCGGATTCCGGTATCGTGCGCGCCGTTTGAAAAGCAAATTGTCGCGGGCAAATTGGGCCCGCGAACCGAAAATCATGAGAGCTGCAGTCTATGTGCCGGAGAGCCGGACCACGGGGCGGTTCCTTCAAATCGAAGATGTCCCTTGGCCGCAGTTAAAGGCGGGACACGTCTTGCTGCGGGTTGTTGCCTGCGGAGTGTGCCGCACCGACTTACACATCGTGGAAGGTGACCTTCCGGCGATTCAAACGAGCCTGATTCCCGGCCATCAAATAGTAGGCGAAATTGTCGACGGCGCGACATCCGAGCTGCCATTGGGATCGCGCGTCGGAGTCTCTTGGATGGGCGGAGTGGATGGTAGCTGCTGGTACTGCCGCCGCGGAATGGAAAACCTGTGTGACAAGCCGATATTTACGGGATACACGGTGAACGGAGGCTACGCGGAGTACGTCCTTGTCCGCTCAGACTTCGCCTACCCTCTCCCCACAGGTTTGGATGACCTTCATGTCGCTCCCTTGTTGTGCGCAGGAATCATCGGATTCCGCAGCTTGCGCGTGGCCGGCGTAGTGCCGGGCGAGCGGGTCGGGCTTTTTGGCTTTGGCAGTTCGGCCAGTCTGGCGATTCCCATTTTGCAATCCTGGAAGTGCGAGATATATGCCGTCACCCGCGGCGAATCGCACCGGAAATCGGCCGCATCCTTGGGTGCAACCTGAGTCGGAAAAGAGGATGACAAGCCTCCGGTTGAGCTCGATCGTGCAATCACTTTTGCACCGAGCGGAAAAGTCGTTGTCAGCGCGCTTGCAAGTCTGCGAAAAGGCGGAGTGGTCGCGATCAATGCCATTCATCTGGACCAGATGCCGGCCTTCGACTACGACACGCTTCTTTGGGGTGAGCGCCAAATTCGCAGCGTCGCCAACATGACCCGCGGAGATGCGCGAGATTTTCTTAAAATCGCCAAAGACCTTGGGATTCGCCCTCAAGTCACGTCCTTCGCGCTCGAGGATGCGAACAAAGCTCTTCTCGCCGTCAAACAAGAGACGGCGGAGGGATCCGCCTTGATTGCGCTTTGAAATGGATGGGTCTAGCTCTCATCCCTCCGGCTGACTTGAGCAGTTGATTTCATAAAAGGTGCGATGTGAACATACCGCTTCAAGTTCTCTGTTTATTCGTCCTTGCCCTTCCCATTGCTTCCGTTGCGTGGACCATCACCCACGAAGAAGTAGTTCGGGAATTCCGCGATTATTGCGTAGCCGAAAGCAAAGTCTGCCGCCGCATCTATGAACGCAAGTTCTTCTACTTGTTCACTTGCGAATACTGTTTCAGCCATTACGTCACGGCTGCCTTTCTGATGATCACCCGCTACAAACTTCTCTATCCGGACTGGCGCGGCTACCTCATCGCGGGCTTCTCGCTCGTTTGGATGGCAAACGTTTATATGGGTATTTTCGGCAGAATTCGACTGGATCTGAAAAAAGAACGTACCGAAATTAAAACCGAAGAATCGGCTCTCAGCCTGACGTTATAGAATTCGCTTCGAGGGCCTCGGGATCAAGCACGTTCACGAGACCACCGTCCTCGATTTTGAGACCCTATGCGGTAAAGAGTTCGATCTCACTCGCCGGGAAGCGTATGACAACGTCGACCGTGAGATTGCCGAAATAAGGTCGCGTTTCGCTGCTACCGGGAATCTGTGGAGTTCAGGCATGGCCCAGACTGTGGCCGACACCATTCTGAGCCGGTTCGACCGCGTTTTGCTCGCGTTCGAACATGCCTATCTCGGGAAGTGGGCCGATGAAGGAAAGGAGTTCACCGATACGGACGAGGCTTGGTTGAAGCGAAAGGTGACCGAGAAGCTCGATCCCGAAATTGCAGACGCTCGATCGAGATGCAACACCGCGCTCTATAACAAGAATACGCCGGGCGCATTTGCTGGATTTTGGCAGAATGCCGAGCAAGTGGCGATCGTCCGCCGTAACAAGATGTTCGACAAAATCGAGATCCTGAAACTCCAGAAGCGCCAAGTACAAATGCCTCATCTCGATCGAGCATCCGCCACGCCGGACACGAAGGAATTTCCCAACATGTGGGATCTAATGCACCCAGCCGTGGTCAAGGTTTCCAAAACTCGCTTTGACAGCGGTCACTTTGCGGATGCTGTCGAAGCAGCGCTTAAAGAAGTGAACGAGATCGTGCGAAACATCGTTCGAGACCGAACTGGCAAGGAATACGATGGCGCCGACCTCATGAATCGGGCGTTTTCCATCGAGCGAGCGATTATCGCGCTGGATGACCTCAACACAACCGCCGGGCGAAATATTCAGGTCGGCTATATGCAAATTTGTTCGGGTGCGATGACCGGCATTCGAAACCCGAAGGCTCACTCCAATGTGCAGATTGATTCCATCCGCGGAATCCATCTGCTTTTCTTAGCAAGCTTAATTTGTTTCAAAATCGACGAGCGTGTCACATGAGGGACGCGTAAGTCGAGATTGCCGAATGCGAGTGCTCTCGCAACCAATCGCGAGATATCAAATCGCTTCCTTGCGTAAACCCAGCAAACGAAAGTCGCCCCAGTTCGCTGAAGTGTCGCGTTTATCCTGGTTGCTTGGCACGCGTTATACCACCGCACCAGGAGCGTCCCGGCTTGCAGAGCGTAGCGAAGAGAAGCAGCGCCTATGTTCTAACTCAATCGCCTGATGCGCGTATTCTTCACAATCGGCGATTTCTTCTGTCTTTCCGCGAACCTTTCAGCCCTTTTTCGATCGATATAGACGCGAGCAAACGTTTCGCCATCAGGATACGTCACGGTCACCAACCAGTGATGGTGTTTGCGGCGCTGGTCTTTGTTGAAGTTTGTAACTCTGCGTTTAGGCACGAAGGCACTCCGACTAGACAGGTATCTTAGTTTGTCTTCGCGAAAGCAAATGAAGGTTTTTTGATTCCTATGCCTGGGACTCCGCCAGCCGCATGGTTACACCGGTAACTCGCCCTACAATTTCCGCTTCGCGTGGATATGGGAATCTTCGAATCTCACACCTCGAGTTGGGATAGGGGACCGCAAGCAAGTGACCCTCTCGGATTTCACACCAACTGCAAATATATTCATCGCGCAGTTCGGCGAAATTCGAGGCGGTGAAGCGTTTGATCTTCTGCAGCTCTTGAACACCGGACATTCCGGAACCCTTTCCACCATACATGCCAGTTCCGCAAAGCAGGGCCTTACGCGCTTCACCAGTTGCGTTCTGCAGAGCGGTGTCGAATTGCCGTACCGCGCCGTCAAGACGAATGTCGGAGATTCCCTGAACGTCGTCGTTCAAATCGAACGGCGCCCGGGACGTCGGTTCGTTTCCGAAGTCCTGGAAATCAACAACTACGATCCTGACGCAGATCTGTTCGACTTCACGAGGATCTACGTCGCGCCGAGAGACAATCCATGACGATCTCGCGGCCATTCTTTCCGCGGAGTCTTTCCGCGTCGGAATACGTCCTGGCGCTCCATGCTCCGGAAGACCGGGTTGCTGTTGTTGTACGAAATCGTCTCCGAGCACACACCGTGCAGCGCATCCTCAAGGCCGAAACGATCGCAGAGCCGTTGTTCATGTACTGGCTCAACGAACAAAACGAGGCCGGCGCTGACGTGTTCGTCGGGATGAACCCTATCAAAGATCACAGCTATTCGCGAACGAAGGAAAACATCGGCGAAATCCGTCACGTGTATCTCGATCTGGATGAAGGGGCGGCCGAATCTCTGCGAACGATACGCACATCAGGAGAGGTTCCCGCTCCCAATTTCGTTCTGGATACTTCGCCAGAAAAACACCAGGTGATCTGGCGCGTCCACGGACTCGACCGAGATCAGGCTGAATCGCTTCTGCGATCCTTGGCCACCGAGTTCCGGGCTGACACTGCCGCTACCGATGTATCCCGCGTGCTGCGCATCCCGGGATTTGTAAACCGCAAATACAGCGACCAATTTCTCGTACGGGCAGCTCAGGAATCGGACCTGATTTATCACCTTCGCGACTTCGCAGTCGCCGGAGACTCGCCCGACGCCCCGCGACATCTCGGGGACAGCCATGCAGCGATACGAAGAATGCCAGCCGGACACCGAAGCCAATCCGAAGCAGACTGGGCGTATGCCAAACGCGCCCTGGCACGCGGTGACTCACCCGAGGAGATCACTCGCCGTATCGCGGACTATCGTGCCGACGACAAAGCGGATCCGAGTTACTACGCCCGTCTGACTGTCAGCAAGGCAGAGGCGCAGATGATCGCCCAGAATTCCCCTGCGTCTCCGGTCCAGCAAAAGTCGGAACGCAGTCCGGATGACGACATCCGATTAAATCCAGCGTCTTCCAGGGAGTTCTAATGCTCGCTTCAAACCAGATTGTCACGCCGTCGTTCGACAAACAGGTAGGAAGAGCGCAGCTCGCCTTGTCCCAGGAACAAAACGAGCTTCTTACGGTGAAAGAAGTTGCCGAACTTCTTCGCGTGCCCGTTTCGTGGGTCTATGACCGAACGCGCAGACGATCACTTGATCGGCTCCCCGGAATTCGCTTGGGCAAGTACTGGCGCTTCCGCCAAGCCGAAGTTTTGGCGTGGGTCGAGTCGCAACGTGAACGCTCGAATGCAACTTGACGCTCGGAGTACACTCGTAAATGACATAGGGAAAGGCAGACGAACCAACCACTCGAAAGAGAGGACAAAAATGGTTCGCTGTCGGTACCAAGATGGATATCTGTTTACACGCGGCAAGAAAAGGAAGATGTGGGTCGCACGCTGGCGCGACGGCGTGATTCAGCCCGATGGCACTGTCGAGAGGGTTTTGCGATCGGAAGTCCTCGGGTTGGTCAGCGAAATACCTAGCCGGCGCGAGGCTCGCATTCTCTTGCAAAGCCGTCTTGCCTCGATCAACTCAGGGCAACGCCGGGCTCAGGCCACGATGTCATTTGGAGCTTTTGTGACGGAGCACTTTGAGCCCGTTGCTTTACCCACACTCAAACCCGCTACGCAGGAGATCTATTCGTTTCTTCTGCGCAAGCATCTCCTCCCGCGCTTTCGTGATTGTCGGTTGTGCGACATCACCCGCGCGGAGGTTCAACCGTTCCTGATCGGAAAACTGAAAAACGGCTACGCCTGGGAGACGACACACCACCTCCGCAGTCTCTTAAGTAAGGTGATAGGGACTGCGGTCGACTGGAACTTTCTGTCCGACAACCGAGTGCGTGGTACGAAAATGCCCGAACGCTCGCTCAAGCGTCCGCACCGATTCCTTTCTCTGGATGAAGTGCGGCGACTGCTCGCTGCTTCAGAACAACCTGTGCGCACGATCGTGCTCGTTGCGGTTATGACCGGTTTGCGTATCGGAGAAATTCTGGCGCTGCGGTGGGGACGAATCAACCTTGGAGCGGGAACATTGCGTGTTGCGGAGACCTGTTACAAAGGAACTTTCGGTACTCCCAAAACTCGCGCCAGCCGTAGGGAAGTTCCGCTGCCCCCGGCGGTTGTTCAGGCATTACAGGAACGCCGCGTGAGCTCGAGAGATATCGCAGATGGTGCATTGGTTTTTTCGACGCGCCAAGGTACGCCACTTGACGCCAAGAATCTGCGAAGACGCCAACTCCACCCAGCCGCTCAACAAGCGGGGCTCGGATTGCTGGATTGGCATTCTCTGCGGCACACACATGGAACGCTGCTGCACGAGCAAGGAACTCCGTTGCGAGTGGCGCAGGCGCAGCTCGGCCATTCGCATATGACGACCACGCTCCAGATTTACACGCATGCGAGCGGAAGCGCTCAAAGGCAGGCCGTGGACCAGTTGGAATCCTTATTGTTCCCAATTGTTCCCAAATCTGCGAAGTCGGCCAACGGCCCAATTAGTAACTGATTGAAAAGCAGGAAGATGTTGGTGGACGTGAGGGGGATCGAACCCCTGACCCCCTGCTTGCAAAGCAAACGAGTCGACTCTATAAGCCCCGTCGTTTCTTTGGGTTTCTAATGTTTTCAACACTTTGGGGAATCTGCTTCTCGCTCACTGCTCCGACAACATGGCGTTCGTGCACAGTTGTTGCACAGTCCGTCTCGATGCCCAGCGTTACGAGAAATATGCGTTAACCATTGGGATGTCGGAAATGTATGTGTCGAGGCGCGCAATCTTGCCCTGGTAGAGCGTGCGTACCGTTGTCAGATACTCGTTGAGGATTTTCCCGTTCCGACCCCCAGTGTTGTGCAGGAGCAGCGCCACTCCTTCGCAGCCTAACACTACGGGCTGGATTTCCACGTTCGCTCCATGATCGACAATGGCCCGGACGCGGTTTTGTATGCCGTCGACCCTGGCTTTTGCCGCGACTGCCGCTACATTTTCGTGACAGGCAACCATCCTGACTGGCCCGCGAACATATAAATTCGACAAAGCCGGCCTCTAAGTTACGCGCGCAAGCAAGGATCGCTTCACCGTTCGAGGCCAACAACTCGTGCCCGTGAGGAGAATTGTGCTTGATGCGATGCAGTCGGCTGTCCTTTGCCAAGATGGCGGCTTCGAGGTTCCGCTCAAATGAAGCGTCTTCTCGCCAGGCCTCTCGCATATTTCGCAGTGACTCCGTTACGACATCGTCTGCGATGGCACGGAACAATTGTTCCTTGTCTTTGAAGTGACTGTAGAGCGTCGCACGGGCCAGTCACAGAAGTTCGTTCTAAAAACGATTTGACAGCGTCGGCGTTGTTAGAGATGTCCGGTAACGCATGCCGGTTCAGCCGGTCGACGCAACGCTTTCGGATCGGTTGATCCGCTAATACTTCCGCCGAAGGACCGATTCAATTTGAGTGGCGCCGTCTAAATCAAGCTAGGGCAGCATTTCGCCTGCCCGAATCTAGCGAGCGCATTTAGCCTTTGTTTTCAACGGATGCGGCGTTGCGGCGCGTGTTGCGTCGACCCATTGAGACCACCTGCGCTACCGGATATGTGTCCGCATCACTCCGCTGATCGCGTACGCCGCCATGCGGCACATACGAGCAGCTGACGCTGTTACGGCCACCGAACGCATCAGGTCTCGTTGAACGTTCCGAGTAGAGGGGAAGGTGGCGGCACATTCCGTGTAACTGGAATGAACTTCAAGCGGGAAGTGCAGCTTCTAGGTTTCGCTCCGCCAGACCGACCGCTTAGATTGGATCGATCAGCCCGTTTGTGATCGCGTAGGTTACGAGTTCCGCCGCTTTGTGAATACCGAGCGTCCGCATCATGTTCGACCGGTGCGCCGAAACGGTGTTGATGCTGAGCCCGAGATCGTCTGCGATTTCCTTGTTCGATCTCCCGCGCGCGATCAACCGCAGCACCTCAATCTCGCGCGTCGTAAGCGCGCTCGCCGCGCCTCCGCGGCGTCTCTGGGGTTGAAATGTCTGCGAAACGAGCGACTCTTCACCACTGACAACGCGGCGAATCTCCGACACCAAATCCATTCCTTGCGCGTCCTTGAAAATGTAGCCTCGCGCTCCGGCCTCGAACGCCTGCCTCACGCGCACATCTTCGGCGTGCATGCTCAGCATAATCACCGCTGAGTTCGATCCGGACTGGACGATCTTCCTCGTCGCGTCGACGCCGTTCATGCCCGGCAATGCGAAATCCATCAGCACAACCGCCGGCTGGAGTTCGCCCGTCAATTTCACAGCTGCGAGGCCGTCGCACGCCTCGCCCACCACCGCGATCGAAGGCTCGTCCTCCAGCAACCGCCGGAGCCCGCGCCGCACCAACACATGATCGTCGACCAGCAACACCGAGATTTTCTTAGTCATCTCCGCGCGGTTTCGTGAGCCGTCTTTTTGTTTGGCCATGGGCGTTTAGGGCTTGCGGTCCATCACTGCTTCGAGCAAATCGCCCAGCTGTTGCGCCGTAAATTCATTCCCGTCCAGATTCGCCACCAGCACGCCGTTCCGGTCGATCACCGCCGTGTGCATCACGTGGACGAGCATTCCCATGTCTGGCCAGAAGTTCATTCCAAACATCAAGCACGCGCGCTTCACATCGTCGGCCGGCCCCGTCAGGAAATACCAGCCGCTCGCGGCCGACTTCCACGTCTCCGAATATTTCTCGAGCACTTCGGGCGTGTCGTTCTTCGGGTCGAAGCTGATCGTCATCAGCGCGAGATCCTTGCCCGTCCGGTCCGGAAATCGCCGCCCCACCATTCCCAGATTGTTCGAAAGCCTCATGCAGTACTGCGCGTACGAGCAGCGCGTGTACATGAACGACAGCGCGACGACTTTCCCCGCCATGTCCGACAGCTTCACCGGCAGCCCGTGCTGATCGATCAGCGTGAAGTCCGGAACTTTCTCCCCGATCGCGAGCATTCCCGGAGCATTCGGCTTTGCGTCGAACGCTCCCGCGACGATCGTTAAATAGTGCGCTTCCACTTGCCGCTGTTCCGCGCTGCGGAATTTGTGCTCGCGAATTTCGTCCGCGTACGGCACGTCGTTCCCCACCACAAGCGTGAAATCCACCATCTCGCCCGGCTTCACGCCGTTCAGCAGCTTCGCGTTCGCCGCATCGAGATGCATTTCCATCGCGTCCATGAAGCCCGGGATCTCTTTGCAAGAAACTGTGAAACTCTTGCTCCCATCGACGGCCAGCACCAGTCCAAACGCCGGATAGCGGTGCAACTCAGTCGCAGCGCTCGCGCCAATTGTCGCGATCAGGCTCAACAGCAGCAAGCTCATCGACGCGCGCAGCAATCTCATGACGGCCGCGCCCCGGTCTTCGTGCTCCGCCGCGCCTTCGCATCTGAGGTGCTCGCCGCGCTCGCCGCATTCACGCCGCCGATTCGATAAACCTTTCGCGCGAGCTTGTTGTAGTTCGTAGCGAACTCGGTGACTTGGATGTATTGGTTGGCCGACACATTCGCGAACTGTTGCCGCGTGTTGCTCGCCGGCCACCACACTTCAATCCGCGTGATCTCCGCCGCTGCGCCAAGTCCTACGTGGACTTCAAGAGGCGCCGCGCCCCACGAACCGCGGCTGTTCACCGTGCGATAGAAACTGTGCTCGTTCCCATCGCGTCCCTTCGTCACCACTGTCACGCGTGCGCCGATCGCCGCACGGTTCGTCTTCACTCCCACCAGCTTCAAAGCGATCCAGCGATTGTCGTGCCCGGGATTGCGAAACAGCCGCATCGCATGCGCATCCGAAGGAGCCGCACCGCCCATCTCCACGACGAGATCTTCATTCCCGTCGTTCTCGATGTCTGCAAACACGATCGCGTGCGTCTTATGCAGTTCCCCGGTACCGGACGAATCCGTGATATCCACAAACTGCTTGCCGTCCTTGTTCCGCATCAACACGTTCGGCACCAGCGATCCGTACTCCGGATTCCCAGTACCGAGATAAAAATCCAGAAACCCGTCGTTATCCACGTCGCCGTAGTTCGCGCCCATCGGCATGAAAACTTTGTCGAGGCCCACTTGCGATGTCACATCCGCGAACGTCCCATTCCGCATGTTCTTGAAAAGTTTCATCGTGCCCACGGAGTGCGTGAGGCCCAGGTACGTCCGCATCGTCTCTTCTACAGACGGCGCATCGCTCGCGACGAAAAGGTCCGGCCATCCGTCGTTGTCGTAATCGAAGAACCAGGTTCCAAAGGCGAACCACGACTTGTCCACGCCGGCATTCGCCGCCACGTCCGTGAACGTTCCGTCGTGGTTGTTGTGAAACAGCAGGTTGTCGCCGCGCAGATTCGTGAGGAAAAAATCTGGGTAGCCGTCGTTGTCGTAATCCTCCGCAACGACGCCTTTTGTAAATTGCGTGTGATCGATTCCGGCGGCCGTCGAAATATTTTCAAACGTTCCGTTTCCGCGATTGCGGTACAGCTGCCCCGGCCCCTGCTCATCCGCCACAAAAAGATCGAGCCAGCCATCGTTATCGATGTCCGCCCACGCCGCCGTCTGCGTCGCAAACAGATGATCCGCAAGCCCCGCGGCCTCGGTCACATCGGTAAACGTCCCGTCGCAGTTGTTGCGTAGAAGCGAGAGCGGCATCGGCACCTGCCACGCACCGCGAAGCGCCAGAATGTCGATGCAGCCATCGTTGTTGTAATCGGTCTGAATCAGATTCGAAGCCGCCGCAATCTTGTCGAGCCCGGATTCCTTCGTGCGCTCCGTGAACGTTCCGTCGCCGTTGTTGTGGAAATAGCGCAGCGTGCCGCAGATGTCGTAGCTCGTCGTCACGACATCGAAAAAGCCGCGGTTCTCGAAATCATCCACGATCAGTCCGCCGGACATCTGGTACACGTCCAGCCCCGCGTCCGGCGCCACGTCCAGGAACCTACCGATGCTTTCGCCCGCTGCTTCTTGGGCCGGTGCATCGATCCGATATTGCGCCTTCACGCCGTCCGGATATTCGCCGAGCGTCATGTACGCCAGATTCAGAATCCACTTCACCTGCAAGTCGCCCGGCTGCCCCGTGAGGTAGTTTTTAAAGTGCTCGATCGCGCGCTGCACGTCTTCGGTCTTCTGAAATTTCGGGTACTTCTCGCCCGCGCGCGGCGGATAAAGGCACCGCTCGCCCGGCTTCCGATAGACGTCGTTGTCCATTTCCGCTTTGTGGAAATAGGCGTCCCCCAGCACTTCTTCCATCAGCGGCAGGCTCTCCGGCAGATCCGCTTTCACGATCCGGTAGCTCTCTTCCCAGCGAGCGAGCGCCTCCGGCATGCGTCCCTGGTACGACGCAATCAGCGCGAGCACGTACTGGTATCCAAGCTTGTCGTCTTCCGTTGCATACTGCGCGTGTTCCGGCTTTGCCAATTCGCTCACGCGATCCTGCAATTCCGCGATCGCCTGATTGTGGTATTCGCAGATCGACGGTGCCTTCGTGTTCCAGCCGTCCGGCTTCGGCATCGTCACAAACGCGGGCTCGATCGCAGGCACGCCGGAAGTCACCGGCGATTGCCGCCCCACCGACAAACTCGAGGAAAAGTTCGCCGCAGCGGTGTTGTTCACTTCCTGCGGAGTTTCGCTCGCGGGCGCGTCCGCAAGCCGCTTCAAGATCGCGTAACCGGCCGGGATGCGAATCACGTTTGAAAATTGTCCCGGTTCAAGTCCGCTGAGCGCGTCGCGCAACTCAGCTCGCAGCGAACTCAACTTCACCTTTTCCACTTGTCCGCCCGAATCCGCGTTGGGATCGATCGACTTCTCGCGCGCCACTGCCGCGAAGTCCTCGCCATTTTTCAGGCGCGTCAAAATCTGTGCGCCTTCGTTCGCCGAATCGACCACGATGATTTGGAGCGAAACCTCAGACGGTGGCGGCGCTTTCTGTGCGGCTCCCATCGTCTGCGAGCGAGCGGAAGTGGAAATCAGAGTGAGAGCAAGCAGTAGAACCCCGGCTAGATGTACTTCGCGAACCAACTTCGGCTCCGTCGTTCACGCGTTTGAAACTGCGCAAAGGCAACGGAATCATAGCGACGCTGCGTCGCGCCGAACCATAGTACAAACACGCTAACCGTCGTTTGTTCATCACTCCCGAGCGGCCGCCAAGCCGCCGCAAACTCTCGCAGGAGCTGCGGAGAGCCGGTCCGCAATTCCTCACCTGAAAATATTAGTGTTTTTGCATTAGTAGTCTTGCGCTATGGCGCTGCCTTCGCCCAACCCCTAGGATTTCCTACTCGATGCGGATCAAAATATGCATCGTCGAGGCCCTGTTTCCGTGCTGATTAAGGTTGCGAAGATTTCCGCACTGGCAGTTCTTCTAAGCACCGCTCTCTCTTCACCGAACACGATGGGGCAGGAAACTTCCACTCCTCACGCCGCCGTACCGATCCAGGTCATCGTCCTTCGCAGCCCCGAGGACGCCGACAAAATCCTCACCCGCCTGAAAGCCGGTGAAGATTTCGCGACGCTCGCGAAATCAGAATCCATCGATCCCACCGCGCCAAACGGCGGTTACATCGGCGAAGTCGATCCATCAACTCTTCGCAGCGAACTTCGCGACGCGCTTCAGGATCGCAAGCCTGGCGACCTCGGTTCCGTCGTGCACATTCCCGCAGGCTACGCGATTCTTAGAATTATTCCTATCGCTACGGCTCCTGCCACAGCTGCCGGCGCTGCCACCGCCAAGAAAACGTCCGCAGCGCCCTCCGAACCGCTTCTGATTTCACACGGAAACAGCATGGGCAACGCTCCGGTCGATCCCGCGCGTAGTTTTGATCTCGCTGCCTCCGGCGCTGTCCATTACGCCCCGGATATCGACGGCCTGGGCGAAGCCGAAGCCGTGCTGAATCGCTTTCCGAAGCGTCTCGGGTGGAACACCAACCCTCACGTCGTATGCGACCTCCGCAAAAAATCTCTCGACTCTTCCATCGATAAACTCACTGCGTTTCTCGCGCCTGAAAATCATGCCGCGCTCGACGGCCGTCCGCCCCTCGAAGTGATGCAAACGCACACGGGGCTGGCGCAGCTCTATGCCTATCAGGGCGAGATGGCCTCCGCCATCGCTCAGTACGACGAGTCGTACAAAATCGCGCTGTCGAGCATGCCCTCTGCAATTCCGCAGATGGAAGAAGCTCTCGGTATCGCGCATCTCCACAAATCCGAAATGGACAACGACGTCTATCGAAAGCCTGGCGAGAAATGTCTGTTTCCCATGCCGCAGGGCGTCGCCTACAAAAGAACCGAGGAGTCTGAAAAAGCGATCGAGTACTTCACGAAATATCTCGAGAAGCGGCCCAACGAACTCGAAGTGAAGTGGCTCCTGAACCTCGCCTACATGACGCTCGGAAAGTATCCGTCCGCCGTTCCGAGCCAGTACCTGCTTCCGATTTCCGCATTCGAGTCAAAGGAAGACATCGGTCGATTTCATGACGTCGCCGCGAAAATCGGCCTCGACAGCTTCTCCGAAGCCGGCGGCGTGATCGTGGACGACTTCGAAAATAACGGCCGCTTCGACGTCGTCACGTCTAGCTTCGAAAGCTGTGCGTCGATGCACTACTTCCACAACAATGGCGACGGCACATTCACCGATCAGACCGAGAAGTCCGGCCTCGCGAACGAACTCGGCGGCCTGAACATTATTCAGACCGATTACAACAACGACGGCTGCATCGATGTCCTCGTTCTGCGCGGCGCCTGGGAATTTCCGCAGCGCACCGCGCTGCTTCGCGGAAATTGCGATGGAACGTTTACCGACGTCACCGAAGAAAGCGGCATCGGCGACCTCCAAACCACCTCGCAAGCAGCCGTCTGGGCCGACATCAATAACGACGGCCTGCTCGACCTTTTCATCGTCAACGAGAGTGGCCCCGCGCAGCTCTACCTGAACAAGGGCAGCGGCAAATTTGACGAAATCGCCCTGCTGGCAGGCCTGGAAGGCGACGGAACGTCCTACTCGAAGGCCGTCGTCGCCGCCGATTACGATGGCGACGGATACGTCGATTTCTACGTCTCGAATCTCAACGGCTCAAACTATCTCTACCACAACAATCACAACAACACTTTTACCGAAACCGCCTACAAGGCCGGCGTTCTCGGCACGGGGAAGGGTTTCTCTACGTGGTTTTTCGACTACGACAACGATGGGTTGCCCGACATTTTCGCCACCAGCTATTTCGTATCGGTAGACGAAACCGTGCGTACCTACCTGAACATGCCGCACAACGCCGCCACGCTCAGGCTCTACAAGAATCTCGGCAACGGACAATTTCAGGACGTCACCAAATCTGTCGGCCTCGACAAAGTTTTCATGCCCATGGGCGCTAATTTCGGCGACCTCGATAACGACGGCTACCTCGACATTTATCTCGGCACCGGGAATCCTTCGTACGCTTCGATCGTGCCCAACGTTTTACTGCGCAATCACGATGGGAAATATTTCACCGATATCACCGCCTCCTCCGGCACCGGTGAGCTCCACAAAGGCCACGCCATCGCCTTCGCTGACCTGGGCAACACTGGCAACGAGGACATCGTCACCGCGATCGGTGGCGCCACTCCGGGCGACCGCCACGCGCTGCGCGTATTCGCCAATCCCGGCCATAACAACGATTGGATCGCTGTGAAGCTGGTCGGCACGAAGACGAATCACGCCGCGATCGGCGCGAAGATCAAAGTCACCGTTCAAAACGACGGCGGGGCAGAGCGCTCGATCTATCGCACCGTCGGCAGCGGCGGATCGTTCGGTGCCTCGCCGTTCGAACAGCATATCGGCCTCGGCCACGGCGCAACAATCAAGAGCATGGAGGTCTTTTGGCCGGTCAGTGGCACGCACCAGACTTTTACCTCCGTCGCCAAGAACGAATTCCTTGAAATCAAAGAGCTGTCAAACGACTACGTGCGGCTCGAACGTAAAGCTGTCGGGCTCGGCGCCGCCACGCCCGAGGCGAGCGCGTCGCTCTCGACTTCACCGGTAACTAGCCGCACAAACGAGGTGCCCCAATGATTCGCCCGACGACCCGGCCGACGATCTGGACAACGTCCCGCAACATCCGCGTAGTCGTTGCCCTGCTCGCACTCGTCGCCCTGCTAACCGGCGCTTCCGCTTTGCACGCCGCTCCGCAGACGCACGCCGTCCGCGGCATGCTCCTGAAGATTGATGAGCGCACCGGAACTCTGATGATTTCGTGCGAGCGCATCCCCGGCTACATGGATGCAATGGTGATGGCCTTCAACGTCCGAAACGACGTGAAATTAGACGGCTTGGCTACGGGAACTCTCATCGACTTTGACCTCATCGTCGACGGCAACGACTCGTACGTTCAAAACATCCGCCAGCATCACTATGAGAGCGTCGAAGCTGATCCACTCTCCGCGGGCCGGTTGAAAGTTCTCGCCGCAATCACTGCTCCTGAAAACGACGTGCCCGAGATTCAAGTGGGCGCGCAAGTTCCTGACTTCACGTTAACTGACCAGCTTCACCACGAGGTATCGCTCAGCGACTTCCGCGGCAAAGTTGTCGCGCTCACCTTCACCTACACGCACTGCGTTCTGCCGAACTTCTGTTTCCGCATCGCGAATAATTTCCGCCAGCTGCAAGGCCGCTTTGCCGGCGATCTCGGCAAAGATCTCGTCTTCATGTCGCTCACATTTGATCCCGCACACGATACGCCCGAGCGCATGGCCGAATACGGCAAGACGTGGGGCGCTGATCCGAAGTCGTGGCAGCTGCTTACCGGTTCACCGGACGTCATCGATCAAGTCGGCCGCGAATTTGGCCTCAGTTACTGGGTCGATGAAGGCGTGATGATCCACTCGCTCCATACTGTCCTCATCAACCGCGACGGAACGGTCGCGGCCAACCTCGAAGGTAACGAATTCACCGCCACCGAATTAGGCGACATGATCCAAACCGTCCTCTCGAAGCCTCAAGCCATCACCGCACACACCATGGCTCAAGCCGTAGACGCGTCCACCACCAAGAATTAACCACCGGCATTTTTCAGCTGTTACCCAGCTGGAGTACTACGTAGTTGAAACCTCGCGCGGGAGCCGTGCGAGTGTGTCGAAGAGCACAGATTTCCGTTCTCGCCTCTTCTAAGCTATTTGCCCGTGGTGTTACACGAAGATTCAGGCGCGCCAATGTCCGACGGTTCCGGCCTGATCACACCAGAAGCCACAGGTTTCCGGGCTTCCGAAGAAATACCGACATCTGTGTCGCCGCACGCAAACGACAACGCCGCCCCGAGCGATCAACGCTCGGGCTCGCCAATGCGAGCGCCAAAAGAATCGGCAGCAAAACACAAAAGACGGCAGTCCATACCCTCATCACCATCGACCTCACTTTGCGGTCAGTTCCCGATAACTTGGCAGTCCCGCAGCCGCTGTTGCTTGGGTAACCGCTCGAAGTACCGCGATCGCCAAAATATCCGCCGCAATTGCGCCTATGGCGCCGTGATTCACCTTTGCGCTGAGTTTTCCGGTCGAAACAGCGAAGATCGTGTCGCCATCGTACAGCGTGTGAATCGGACTGATGGTGCGCGCCAACCCGTCGTGCGCCATTTGCGCGACTTTCGTGAGCTGAGTTTTGTCGAGCGCGGCGTTTGTGGCCACGACTCCAATGGTCGTGTTGGTCAGTGGCTTGACCGGCTCGAGCACGCCGTAACCACCACGAATCTTGGCGTCGGTGTTGATGAAGCTCTTCCCGTCGTCCGCGCGCGCTCCAGCGATGATTTTTCCTGTCTTCGGATCGATCACGTCGCCGAGCGCATTCACGGTGACGATCGCAGCGACTACGACGCCGGTGTCGCCAACTTTCAGGCTCGCGGTACCCAAGCCGGTCTTGGTTGCGCGGTTGAACCCGAACGCTTTGCCCACTGTGGCGCCTGCGCCAACGCCTACATTGCCTTCGGCGACTTTGCCAGGCGTAGCCGCTTTCGCTGCCTGGTAGCCTGCTTCGGCGTCCGGACGGATTCGTCCGTCTCCCACAGGCAAATCGAAAATAATCGCAGCAGGCACAATCGGGATGAGGTATCCGCCAAAATGAATGCCGATTCCTTTCTCTTCCAGATAACGACCGACACCGGAAGCTGCGACCAAGCCAAACCCGCTGCCACCGGCGAGCGTGATGCCGTGAATTTCATGATTGCTGTGAACGGGGTTCAGCAAATCTGTCTCACTGGTGCCGGGTGCCGATCCGCGGACGTCCACGCCGGCAGTCGCGCCATTCTCAAAGATGAGCGCCGTGACACCGGTCGGCCGGCGCGGGTCCGTAAATTGGCCGACGCGAATGCCTTCTACGTCCGTGATTCCACCCGCGTAGGAATCTATATTCAGCGGATCATCGATTCCGGCTTGTGAGGCATGAGATGCGAGCGGCAAAACCGACGACGCGGTTGCACCCAGCACTGCCGTTGCGAATTCGCGACGATTCATTTCTTCTCCGTGTCGAGTTCCGGATGCCATCGCTTCAGGTGGTGTTTGTGGGTGGTAAGGTACGCGCCCGGGGTGAATTTCTTGTCGTAGAAGTCCAGGTCGAGATGGTGTGCCTGCAAGTACATCAGTACAAGCACGGATGGCACCGTCGCCGGGAATTTGCCGAACGTGTCAAACACGTATTGCGCTTGCAGCGCGATGCATTCGCGGAAGCGTGGGTCAAAAGGTCTGGCGCTCGAACGGATGCGGGAACTTTCCTTCCAGGGCCCCGGCGTCGCGGGATGAAATGGGCCGCCCGGTCCAAATTTGCGTTCGTACAAAGCTTCCGTCGCTGCATAGAGATCGTCGTAGTGCGGAGGGCAGAATGCAGTGAAAACGCCATCGCGCCCCGTCGGATTCGGTTGTGCCCAGCGCTCGTCGTTGTCATAACGAAAGCCGAGCCCGGGAACATCGGGATCGCCGCTCGCGCCGAGAATCGTCAGACGGTCGATGCCGTCGAAACTCCAACCGCCCAATCCCAGCGCCTGAAGCATCAATTGCCCGTTGAAGGAGGCAACTGCGAGTTCGGCGGACAATTCGGCGAGCGAATACTGATCAAGAAACGTGAGAGGGTAGGGATTCTCGATGTCCACGAGGTCCCAAAATCTTTCGATGCCCGGAATTCTGGTGCGGTGAATGTCGTCGTAGATGCAAAAGCCGTTCGCGACGTAAAACGCGATATTCAACAGCGTGTGCTGGGCAAGGTCGCCTATCGGAAAAACGAGAAGCGAACCGGGGGCGTTTGCAACCCACGTATTGTGGCCCTCCATATACGGCTCGCGACGCGGCAAGTGAATGCGGTTGTCCGAGATTCGCTCGATTCGCGATCCATGCGCTTCGAGCAGATCTTCGATGCAGTTACGGCCGTGAGCATCGCGTGGCACCGGAACCAGAAAATCGCGTGTGCGGAAAATGTAGGTCCCTGAATCGTCGGTAAAGAAAATCTCGCTGGTTTGGAAGCTGGCCGCGGAGATCAGTGTCCGCCCGGAAGCCGATCCCGGATAGTTGGAGAGATGCGGTGCATAACGATCGTGCCGCGTGATTAGATTGCTCCAACCGGTCACACCTCCAACGGCAAGCAAAACCAGAAGTCGTTCGAGAGCGGACAGCGGCAGCGGTCTATGTTTCGATTTGTAAGCGAGCGGCCCATCAGGAATTTCCGCACCACGAAAAAACCGCCGAGACCTCCGATTGAAGAGCGCTTCCGTCAAAGGAAACTGCGCGAGCTGTTCAAGTTGTTGCCGCTCGTGTCGCCGTAAAGCCGGGCCGTGAACTTGCTGCTTACGCGTTTTTGATCGCTTCGCCATTGGTTGTCCGATTTCTACTCGTCGCTCTGCTATTTCTCCGCGAATTCCGACAGGTCCTTCGCAAACCGCTCTGGCCTCTCCCAGTGAAGAGCGTGGCCGGTATTGGGATAAACCACGAGCTTCGCCCCTGCAATTTTGCTGACTAACAGTTCCTCGTCGGCTTTCTGGAAGAAATTGTCTTTGTCGCCCCAGAAAACCAGCGTGGGAACTTTGATCTGGTCGAATGGAACTGGCTGCTGGGATTCAAAGCTCTTTCCCAAGCCGTGCCATGTGCTCGCCGGCGCTTTCAACGCTTCACTCACCAACGTCTCAAAAAAATCAGGAGGAACCGGTGCATGGATCGTGCTGGCCTGGAAGTCCCGAGCGAACGTGTAGGGAATCGGATCTTGGAGGGCTTCGAATACTGAGACCAATTCTTGGCGTTCTTGCGGGTCACGAAGGATTCCAGGACCCGAGCCGATCAGAACGAGTTTTGCGATTCGCCCGTGATCGTCTGCGGCTACCTGTTGCGCAACGAAACTCCCGAGTGAATGGCCGACAAGCACGACATTTCGGAGATTTAGCTGTTCGAGGAAAGCCGTGATGTCTCCAGCGAAGTCTGTGCGCGCGAAGCCCTGTGCCGGATGATCGGACCAGCCATGGCCGCGCAGCGTGACGGCGTAGACGCGATATTTTGAGGAGAGGTGCGGCAACACAAGGTCGTAGGAGTGCCACGAGTCCCCCGCTCCGTGAAGCAAAACGATTGGTCTGCCGTTTGGATCGCCCTGCACGACGTAATTTAGCGTCAGTCCGGAAGGCAACTTGATCAGCAACGACTGCGAGCTCGCGGCGTCGTCCGAACCAGCCGCTGCCGCCGAAACGGCGCGTATTGCGACCAGAAAAATCACTACAGCGAGGAGAATCTGAATGACCGTTATCTTGCGAAACTGTGATGT
>JBEKJW010000003.1:0-47753 GCA_050011035.1 Candidatus Acidiferrales bacterium | reverse complement strand
TCGGGTGATAATCCACGCCTATAATCAGCATGTCCGGCTCCTTTCTTCCCGAGCCTATGGTTCTCGACAAACCACAGTCTACTCGGGTCTAAGGAGCCGGCGTTGTTATGCAATCAAGTGAAATCGTCAGCGGCAGTCGATTCGTGATCGCAATCCAGCTGTCTCTGAGAGGGGGCATTAATTCGGTATTCGGGACTAAACGCCATTCTCGTCATGGAGAACTACGCTCAGAAGCGAGCTATTTATTTGAAGCGACCCGCCGCCGTAGCTGATGAGGCCGAGCTTGCGGAATTTGTTCATAAAGAAATTCACGCGGGAACGAGTAGTCCCCACCATCTCGGCCAGCATTTCCTGAGAAATCTTAGGCAGCACTTTTTCCGGCTTGTCTTCCTTGCCGTATCGCGCCAGCAGCAGGAGCGCGCGCGCCAGGCGCTTCTCGCTCGAATTAAAAAGCTGATCGACCAGATCCTCTTCCACGCGAATATTGCGCGAAATCATGTGAGCGATGAAGCGGTCGGAGAACGCGTGCTCCTCGTGCAGCACGCGGCTCATTTCCTTCTTGTCGATGACCAATACGGTGGTGGACGTGACGGCTGTCGCTGTTCCGATGCGCAGCGCCTGGCCAGCCAAGCACCCTTCACCGAAAAAATCTCCTTCGCCGAGAACGGCAACGACTGCTTCCTTTCCGCGTTCGTTTACCACCGACAGCCGGACGTTGCCCTTTTGTACGTATAGGACGGTCTTGCCCGAATCCCCTTGCGAGAAGATTATCTCTCGCTTTTTGAATTCCGATACGTTTCGCGCCACGCCAGCCGACTCAAGGAACTCATCGACGTTAAACACCGGTGGCGGCTTTGCCTTCTGGGAGGTTGAACTTGAGAGTGCCATTTCTTCGACCTACAGTCTTGCCAGGATAGACCAACGTACGCCAGCGCACTAAGCCTAACTGTGCAGAATTGAACAGTTTTTGCAACGTGGGGCGTACATGCTCGCGCGGGCGTAAGCGGAGTCCTCACACCTGTGCCCAGCCATCGAGGCTGAAATGCCCTTACTCGGTCTACTTTTTATTGTTGGCATTACACTGGTATGGCTGATTCCGTTTTTCGTGAACGTCGCCATTGGTGCGGCGATCGCGATTATAGATAGGATTGGGAGACCCCACCCGAGCTGACGGACGTTCGCGCATCCGTACTCCTACTGACTAGATTTGCGGCCTCTACGAATTAACAGAATTTCGGCGCAGTGGAGCGTTCCAAGCAGATTTCTCGGCTGTCAACCTTCCGGCTTAACGGACTCAAAAGCCTCGTGCGATCGAGTATTGAAAACAACGCGAACGCGAATCGAACCCGACAGAGATACGCGAGGCTCGCCGGTTTCCTATATCTTTGCGAGATTGTACTTGCGCTTGGAAGCGGCTTCGTAGTTACACGCATCGCTGGAAACGGAACGTTCTCGGAAACCGCCCGGAGGATCGCGGCCTCGGAGCATCTATATCGAGCAGCGCTCTCAGTCGTCGTGATCGTCACATTGAGCAGCGCAGTCCTCGCTTTCGCTTTGTATGTGACGCTGAGGCCCGTCAACAGCTTGTTGGCCCAGCTTGCCATGATCTTCTGTTTAGGCGATTCCTTCGTGGCAATCCTAGTGCGGATGAGCAGCTTCGTGAGATTGCACTACTCCGTTTTGTCGCTGACGGCCAACAACGGAGCGAGTGCCGCCCAGGAAGTCACCGAGCTGCTTCGGCAAATCTCCGGTACAACTGAGAACATTGGTGGGATTGCGTTCGGAATCGGTACGCTGATTTTCTTTTATCTGTTCTGGAGGTCGAACTGCATTCCACGAGCGCTTGCGGCACTAGGCGTGGCGGCGGCGATCGTATGGACTTGCTTGTATTTCGCGAGCCTCGTGTTTCCGGAGCACCATGCAACGTTTCAACTCATTGCTCTCGTGCCAATGGCGCTGACCGACGTCTTAGCCGGTCTGTACTTGCTACTGTTTGGGATCAACACCGGGCGCTACTCGCGCGACGGAGTCAGTGAAGTTCGCGCCTGAAAGGTCGATCATTCCGACCACTGTCGCGCCTGATTCGTGCTCCCGGATACCGAAAACGCATGGAGCAAGTATCGAGGCCACGGCGTTAACGCGCTGTGGCCTTTTGTGTCTGCCTGTCGACACGCAAAAGCGGAGCGTATGTTGACAAGCTAAGGGCGAACAGAGAGACTCGCAGAACTTATGGAAGCTCTGCGCATGAATGACTTCGCACCGCTTCGCGCGGAACTTGCGGCGATGACCGATGACCAGTTGCGCCTCGTCGGAAGAGAGTGTGTGGACGTAATGCGCGAGCGATACTTGCGCGACCGTAGTGCGCGGAGAGTGTTACTTCAGCTGTGCCGTCAGGAATGGCAAAAACGCCATCCCCGCGGATCCTGACGCTGCGCGAGGCGGGCGAAGCTTACGGCAATAGATCGAGTATTTTTCTGAGGCGACGACTAGGGCTTCGTTGAGGCGGGCGGCGAGGGCGGCATTCTTGGTACGAGTACGCCGTCCGGACCTGGGCGCAACTCAGGGAGACTCAACTCGCCCGCGTGGCCGAACAGCTCGGGATGAATGTAGTGGCCCTTCTCAGCATCGGATTTCTCTTTCTCGACGGGGATGCGGTGTGCGTTGGCGTAAGCGTCCTGGCGAATGCCGGTGACTTGCCATGAAACTTTGACGTTAGGCTTATCGGTCTGAATGGTGAACGTTCCGTTCTGAATTTCCTTCGCGATCATTGCCTGCGCGAACTGGCCAACCGTCGTCAGTTGGTAGCGGAAGTCGCTGTTGAGAGCCTCGAACCAGTCGGGCATCGTCACCGTGGCAAGGCCGTTCGTGTCGGTGGTCACCACGCCGTCGTATACGTTTTTCATGTCTGGAGATTCGACGAAGGAATGATAGAGGTACTTATTCGCCGGATCGATCGGATCGTCGATCTTAAACGACCCGCTGGATTTCGAAAGAGTGCCGCTGATCGAGACATCGCCTGAGAACTGTCCAGCGTCGGTGCCGCCCTCCGCATAAATGCCGACATCCCCGCCATCGGCGTAAACGCCTTCACCGTATTGACCCGACGCGGATGCATAGACGGCAATCGCGTATTCGGAAGTCATTTCGGCGCTCAAGCCGTTACCTATCGCGTCGCCGCTAACAAAGAAGCCTCCCGTGCTATTTAACGGTCCTGTCAAGCTCCCTGAAAGGCCGTTGAATGTCTGTCCCGGGACGAAGCTGATGACGCCGGTGCTGCTAAATGAAAGGTAGGTGTCTGTGAGTGTGCCGTCAGGTCCGCCGGGGCCGTAAAAGAGATCGAGGTATGCTCCGGGATTGGCCGTGTCGTTATTGAGCGGAAGGGCGCGGAAGCCGAAGGCGTGGTATTCGGGCGCGTTGGTGGAGCTGTTGAATAGAGAAGCCATCCACTGAAAAGAGTGCGAGGGCTGGCCGAAATACTCGTCCGCGGTGCCTTGCGGATATTCGTAGAAGCCGCCGCGCAGAATTTCACCGCCGTTGATGTCGAGCGTCGATTGAGGGGCTGTCGTGCCCAGGCCCATTTTGCTGCCTGATTCGAAGAGGATCGAGTTGCCGAGGTTCGAGCCGGAACTCCACAGTGGGATGTAGTCCGTCGTGCCGCTGCCGGTCGGAGACGCGTCGGTCTCGTTCGATGGCGCGGAGTTCGCTGTGACGCTGGTCGCCGCGGGCGATACCTGCGCGTTTGGGACGCCGCCAGTCGCGATCACGCTTGTGCTGCCACCAGTGACGACGGGCGTGGTGGTGCGCGATGCGAGCTGCTGCGTGGTGACGTAAGCGGAAGCGGGCAGCCCGCCAAGCGTTTCGGCGTCGCCAGCCTTCAGTGCATATGGCACGCTAGCCATCAATATGCGCGGCATTTCAGCCTGGCGCGCAATGCTGACGCCGAGCCAGCGCGACTGGCCGGTGCCGAAGAGCTCGACGGGAAATCCGCCTGTCGTCGCTGCGCCGAGTACGATCGAGTAATGACCGTTCATGTCGGCCAAAACATTCTGCGTCTCCGACCACAACGCCGCACCGCTTTCCTGATCCGCGTAGATCGCGAACGTAACGCTCGATACACCCGCAACAGGGCGTGTAGCCGAATCCTTGAGCGCTCCGCTAAATTGGACGAGGTGGGGAACCGTTGTTTGCGCCGCATTTTGTTGCTGGGCTGACGCGTTTCCCGCACACACGAGCGCAAAGCCAAGAAGAACAAAAGCAAGTCGCATGAGACATCTCCTCGAACGTGGAAAGCAAAGGTGGGAGTCCAGGAAGCTCCGACGCAGACAAAATGGTGCCGAATCACTTATTCGTCAATTCTTTTTTGAGGAGTGCTAGAGACCTGCGTACCGGTACTTTCCCGGTCAGCTCGCGGTGGCTAGTTTGAGGACGGGTCAGTGATGAGGGGCTTGGCGATTTCAGCCACCGCGATTCCGAGTTTGTGATGCTGATCGCGGTCAAGATGTATGCCGTCAACCGTGCTCGAACTTGTGACAGTCTCGGCATCGAAGTGATGGCACGCAAGATTCGAAGCCACTTGCGCATACGCTGCTGCTAGACCCTTGCACCGCTCGTCCGCGCCCTGGAACTTCGCCGCGCTGCTGCCTTTCGGTGATCGAATCTGTGGTGGAGAAATGATCAGAATTGGAGGAACTTCCATACCTGGCTCGATCGGCGCCGTCCGAATCATGCGCACAAGAGCCGCGATCCCCTGAGCTGAGGACCAAGCATTGTTGTACGGGTGGCAGAACTGAAAATCGTTTGTGCCAAGCATCAATATGACGAGAGCCAGCGGGGAGTGAATCTCGATACGTTGTGCAAGGCCATCTAAGCCATTGCGACCTGGTTTGAAAGGATCTTCCCAGACTGTGCGACGGCCATTTAAGCAATCCTCGATGACGCGGACCCGCAGGCCATCAGCGTTCAAATTGTTTTCAAGAACGCCGGGCCAGCGATCCTCAAACGGCAACCGTTCGCGCGTATTAGGTATGATTCCCCAAGTCAACGAATCTGCGTATACAAGAATCTGGCGCATGCTTATATTTAGCAGAGCGGCCGAAGTGGAATCAATCCGTGTAATGCGTCGCTACAGGGCGCGCCCCATTAGCCCGATACGTTTCAGTGGATATCAATTACCCCGAGGTAACTCATACGTAGTTAATTTCAAACCCTCTCGCGGCTAATTTGCTTTGCTACTTTGTTGGCGGAGATTGTCAGGTTCTCACCCAAGTTCTAGCCGGTGTACTTTGGTGTACGGTTTCACCGTTGGTTGAGGCCATTTTTCGGTCAATCAGGCCAGGAAATCTCTCCAATCGCTTTTTCGACACTGGTAAGCCGTACATTCGGCTACGGATACAAACGCTCAAAAACGCAAACAAACGTAAACAAACGCGATCCGAATCCCACTCTCTCCGCCATTTTTATCCCCTAATAAGCCAAGCTGTCAGCAGTGTTTGCTGCTTACGTTCAAAAGGCGGGCGGAATAGTCCCTTCGTTATCTTTAAGTATCTTTTGTAACCGCCATGCGTGAAACGAGGCACCCGTAGCGTCTATTCTTGACCAGTCCTGTAACAACAGCTCAATGGCCGCGAATCCGAATTTCAACCTGCCCTTCGACTCGCACTCCGGTGAGGCTCAAGTCGACGTACCGCTGTGTCCGCGTTGCGCGAGCTCGACCATTCGTCGCTCCCGTCGCCGCAGTCTGCGCGATCGCGTCATGTCGCTTCTCTCCTACCTGCCTTATCGCTGCGACGAATGCGACCTCCGCTTCTACTTTCAGCCGCGCGTCCTGACCGTCGCAGTCCCCGCAAAATAGCCGGCTCCTGGGGTCGAATAGACGATCAAAAGTAGGAAGTGGGAAAAACAAGTGCAATTCAGATTGTTCTGGCTGCAGCGGTTTTGTTGCCGTGTGCAACGACGCGGTCGATCGCATCCAGCACAATTTCAGGTTGCTGCTGCATGATCCAGTGATTGCTGCCGTCGACGTCGATGTGCTCGCCCATCGGTAGGCGCGCGGCCATCGCGGCGTGCTCGGCGCGGCGGCGGTCCGACGATGTTCGCGCCGACAAGATCACAACCGGCCCTTCGCAAAATATAGGATGCGCGCCCACGCTTGCCGCGCTCACCGGCAAATTCTCCAGTTGGCTCGCGATCGTAAGCGGAAATTTCGGTTGCACCCAGAACTTCGCCGCCATTTTCTGCTCCTCGGGGGGCAGCGCTGCAAACCACGGGCTCGACACCGTTCCCGCATCGTCCGGCGTTCCGCGGCTGATCAGCCGCACCAGCCGCCCAGCGAAAACTTTCGCGCCCGTCGTCAATAGAAACGCGATGAAACGAATCACGCCGAGGTGCGACAGAATCGCCGCGCGCTTGCACACTTTCGCGCCAATCTCGCTCAGCTTCGCGTCATGCTCGTTCGGCGGATTCCACTCCGCCGCTGCGACCGCGTCGACCAGCACCAGGCCGACGACGTCATCCGGACAGTGCGCGGCAAAATTCGGTGCCATTAAGCCGCCGAACGAATGGCCAACCAACACGTACGGTGGCGCGATGCCCGCGCGCTCGAGCAGCCTGTGCAACTCGTCCGTGATTCGGTCGGCGGTCCGCGGCATCGGCCCGAGATCGCTCCAGCCCAGTCCCGCGCGGTCGTAACTCACCACGCGATATTTCTCGGCGAGCCGCCGCTGCAGCGCGCCCCAGCTCATTACGGTCGACATCAGCCCCGCTTCGAGGATCACCGTCGGCACTCCGGCTCGCGCGGTGCCGGCTTCGAGCACGTGCAAGCGAAAGCCGCCCACGTCGATCAAGCGTCCCGGCGGCGGATGAATTCGCTCGTCGCGTCGCGTTGCAATGGACTGGTATGTCGCGCCGACCGCGCACAGCACGACCAACACCGTCAGCACCCACAGAAAAATGTGAATCAACGCTTCTGCTCCCGCTGCGCGCCAGATCGCGCCGCGATCTCATCCGCGACGCGAAACGCCGCATCGACGCACTCGCCGATAGACCGTCCACTCAAATAATTTCCCGCAAGATGCAGCCCTGGTGTCGCGCCCACCCCTGCGCGAATGCGCGCAACTCGAGCCGCGTGGCCAACATTGTATTGAGGCATTGCTCGCTCGGCGCGCCAGCTTTCGCACTCGACGGGCTCGCCGGAAATTCCAAGCAGCTTGGCGTTCTCCCCCGCGATCGCGCTCGCGTCGTTCTCAGCGCCACGCGCAAAGCTCGTGATCAGCACTTTGCCTTCCGGCGCGCGCCCCGGAAACAGCGACGAATTCCAAAACGTCGCAATCGTTCGCAGCCCCTCTTTCTTCGGCACCATAAATCCAAATCCGTCCAGCGGGTTTGCAACCTGCGCGCGTTCATACGCCAGCGCCACGACAGTCATCGGCGCATACTCAATCGCTTTTAACTCCGGTGCGACGCTCGGAGCCGCCCCATCGAGCAGCGCGCCGGCTGCGAACGCCGGCACGGCGAACACGACATCATCGCTAACGATCTTCTCTCCGGTGTTCGTCACGATTTCCCAACCCGCGCCCTCTGCCGCGCGACCCACCGATCCCACGCTCACGCCGTAACGCACATCCTCACGAAGCGAACCCGCCATCGCATCGGTCAGCGTCGCCATCCCCTCGCGAAACGAGCCGAGCGAGGGCAGGGCATCGGTCACCTTCAATTTCTCTCCACTTTCAGCTGAACGCGCACCGCCATCACCCAAGCGTTCCCGCGACCGCTCGCGCAAAGCCCCCCGCGCCAAACTGCCACTCGCACGTTCCCACTCGACGAGCGCCGGAAACGCGCTGGCCATCCCCATCCTCTCCGCATCCCCCAAAAAAACCGTGGAGACGATCGGATCAACGAGGTAATCCAGCACCTCATCGCCAAACTTCCGTCGCATGAAATCCGCGACGCTCTCTTCCTCCGCAGGCGGCCGTGAATATCGAAACGGCTCGCCGAGCACTCGCAACTTCGAGCCCACTCCAACAAGCCCCGTCGCAATCATCCCGCCCGGCGAAAATGGAGCACGCTCAAGCCGCACTCCGCGCACGATGTACCGCTTCGCCTTCGGATCGCCGGCTACAAATTCGCGCTCGAGTCCCAACTCGCGCACGATCTGCCACACCGACGCCGCAAATCGCGGCCCCTGTGGCCCCATCTCAAAAAGATAGCCATTACGCCGCACCGTGGAAATCACGCCACCCGCGCGAGGCTGAGCCTCGAGCACCAGCGCCCGCACGCCGCGCTGCTTCAGCTGGTACGCGCACGCGAGCCCCGAGATCCCCGCTCCGATCACCACTACTTTGTGCGAGCTATCCACGAAACCACGAGCTTATCAAAATCCGTGAGCCTCGCGGACTTGCGCGAGCGTCGCGCCTTTCCGTAAGGTATTCGCGGGGCCCACCACTGGATTCGCTCGTCCAATTCGTCCAAAGCTACGCCGCGCGCGCAAACGAAATCGCCGTTCGCCAGCGCAGCGGCTATCGCATGGAAAGTTGGACGTACGCGCAAGTAGCGGCGGCCGCTAACCGCGTGGCGCGCGAATTGGAATCGCGCGGCGTCACAAAAGGCGATTCAGTTTTACTCTGGGGCGAAAATTCCGCCCAGTGGGTCGCCGCGTTCTTCGGCTGTTTGCTCCGCGGCGCCGTCATCGTCCCCATCGACCACGCCGGCGCGCCCGATTTCGCTGCGCGGGTCGCTCAGGACGTTCAAGCTAAACTGGTTTTCAAATCCCGCACACAAGCGCCCGTCTCCGGCACGCCGTCAATCGAGCTCGAATCGCTCATCGACACGGTCGCAACACGCGACTCATCGCCATACCCCGCGCCCACGTTTGCCCGACAGGACACGCTCGAAATCATTTACACCTCCGGCACCACCGCCGATCCGCGCGGCGTAGTGATCTCGCACGGCAACGTTCTCGCCAATCTCTCCCCGATCGAACACGGCATCCAGGAATACATTCGCTACGAAAAGCTCGTTCACCCAATCCGCTTCCTCAACCTGCTTCCGCTCAGCCATGTCTTCGGACAAATGCTCGGCGTGTTCATCCCGCCGCTCCTGACCGGCACAGTCGTGTTTCTCGAATCGTCGCCCAAGCCCGCCGACCTCGCCAACACGATTCGGCGCGAGCGCGTCTCCGTCCTAGTCTCCGTTCCTCGCTTCATGGAATCGCTCCAGCGCGAAATCGAACGCGACTACGAATCCGCCGGCCGCGCGGACCAATTCCAAAAAGACTTCGCGCGCAGCAAGGGAGAACACTTCCTCAAACGCTGGTGGCGTTTCCGTCGTGCCCACCGGCGCTTCGGCTGGAAATTCTGGGCATTCATTGCCGGTGGCGCCGCGCTACCCGAGCAGACCGAAACTTTCTGGAATCGCCTCGGCTACGCGGTGATTCAGGGCTATGGCATGACGGAAACCACTTCGCTGATCAGCCTGAACCACCCGTTCCGTTCCTCGAAAGGTTCCATCGGCAAAGTTTTTCCGGGGATGGAAGTCCGTGTTGACGACAGCGGCGAAATCCTAGTCCGCGGCGAAAATGTCGCCACCGCCTACCGCCAGTACGGCGAAACAAAATCCGTCGCTGCCGACGACGGCTGGTTCCGCACCGGCGACATCGCCGAAAAGGACGCCGAAGGCCGCCTCTTCTTCAAAGGCCGCAGCAAAAATGTGATCGTCACGCCCGCGGGAATGAACATTTATCCCGAGGACCTCGAAAAATCCCTGCGCGCCCAGCCGGAGATTCGCGATTGCGTCGTTCTCGGCGTCGAGCAGGACGGCAACGCCGAACCCTGCGCCGTCGTGCTCATGAAAGACGCGAACCAAAATCCATCGCCCGCCATCGAACGCGCCAATCAATCGCTCGCCGAATTTCAGAAGATTCGTCGGTGGTTCGTCTGGCCCGATTCCGATTTTCCGCGAACGCCGACGCAAAAACCAATACTCCCCGCAATCCGCGCCGTCATCCAAAATTCTGCCGCGCCCTCTGCACTCGCCTCCACTTCCGCCGTAGGCTCTGCCGTCTCGCGCGACTCGCTGAACGGCCTAATCTCACGCATCACGCGTCGCAACGTAGCCGCCGGTGGCGCGACGAATCTCGACACCGACCTTCATCTCACATCGCTCGACCGCGTTGAACTCATGAGCGCGCTCGAACAACGCTACCAGGTCGAACTCAGCGACGCGCAGTTCCAGCAAGTCTCCACGGTCAGCCAACTCGAAAATCTGATCGCGCACGGCAATCGCGAGCCCGTCCAACACGTTTACCCCACGTGGCCGCAAAATCGCGTGACTACCGCGCTTCGACTCATCGTCTATTACGCGCTCGCCTGGCCAGCCACCTATATCATGGCCGCCCCGCGCATCACCGGTCGCGAAAACCTGCGCAATGTCGAAGGCCCCGTCCTCGTGATCTCAAATCACGTCACCTACCTCGACATCGCCTGGGTCCTGCCCGCGCTTCCGCCGCGCTTGCGTCACCGCCTCGCGACCGCGATGCGCGGCGAACGCCTCGCCGAAATGCGCCGCCCCGCGCCCACCCAAAGCCTCTTCGAGCGATTTATGGAGCACCTCCGCTACTACCTCGTGCTCTCGCTCTTCAACGTGTTCCCGCTGCCGCAGCGCTCAGGCTTTCTCGAAAGCTTCAGCTTCGCAGGCGATCTCGCCGACCGCCGCTGGAACATTCTCGTTTTCCCCGAAGGCGTCACCACCGATGGCGTGATCCAGGAATTTCGCGGCGGCATCGGACTTCTCGCAAAACACCTCAACCTTCCCGTCGTTCCGATGTACCTCAGCGGCCTTGCCGATCTAAAGGAAAAGCATCAGCTCTTCACGCGCCCGGGCCATGTCCGAGTCGCGATAGGAAAGGCCGTCAAAATCTCGCCCGAGCAAGATCCCGCCGACATCACGCGCGAACTCGAACGCTTGATCCGCGAGCTAAGCCAGCAACAATAATTTTTAGAAGGGAATTGCGCGCGCAGCGAGAGCTGCGGCGAAGTTACCTCGGGGCAGGAGCCGGCGCGGTCGCAGGTGTAGTAGCCGACGGAACCGGCGCGTCGATCGTCGTCGTATCCGTGTTGGCGTGGTGCCTGCTGTATTTCTTGCGCAGGTCCGGCCAGAATTCCTTCAGCACGTATGTGCCTACGTCCCATCCGACCTGCGTGCCCCACACCGTGAACACCTCGCCTACGCCGCGGTCGCTCTGTGGGTGATACGTGTAAGTCGAAATCGCCGCAGCCGCTAGCGCGCCGCCGATTTCCGAAAAGTTGAATTGGTGAGTGCCCGAGTCCGATCGCGTGATGAACGCGCGAGTGAACGCGTGCCATACGCGTTTCTTGGCGCCACCGTGGCCAAGCTGAAAGTAGCGCGGATCCTGATGCAATATGGAAGGGAAGATCGCGCTAGCCATGAAATTCTCGACCACGTTGTCGCCGTAGGTCGTCGCGTAGCGTTTCGCGTATCCCTTCAGACCCTGTCCGTACGACGGATCGCTGTTCGACGCCTGTCCGAGCAGCGCCACGATCGCGACCAGTCCAAATTCCGCCGGGTCGTAAGTGCCTCGCGCCGTCACCGCGAATTTCTCTTTCGCGGTCATCGGCGGCACTTGTTCGGACTCTTCGAGCGTTAGAAAGTTCGGGAGTACGTAAAAAAGCCGGTCGTTCGACGTTCCTTTCGGCGGCGCCTTCTTCTGTTTCGATTGCGAAGTCTGCTGGGTGCTCGTCGTCTGCGTCCCAGTGTTCTGGGCCCCGCTGCCACCAGCCGTCGCGCTCTGGCTCGAACTGGTCGGGCTCTGCGCCTGTCCCGCCTCATCGTCAAAATCCTCGAAGGGCGACTCGACCAGATACTTGTCCGCGAACGTATAGTGGTTCACTGGCAGCGTGGAAATGTCGAGAATCGCGTGGGAAGACGACTGGGCTCGCACGCTTTGACCGTGCAAGAACAGCGCTATAGCCATTAGGACTAGCGCGACAGGATTTAAACGGGGATGCCCCGGGAAAAGACCGCCTGAAAGCTTCATTCCAGAACTACCATCTTACCTCAGATGCCGCGAATCTGGCCTCTGCCGCCTAAAAAGTCTTTTATGATTTTTTTTGACCGAATCGTGTATCTTTCATGGAAGTAGGCGTATCTAAGAGTTAGTTAGCGCGTCACTTGCCGTCCGGCGGTTCCCAGTATGGAATTTCAACCGGAGGCCCGTTTTGTTTATAGACTCGGCTACCATGAAGCCCCAGCCGGGACATATTCGCAGTTCCTAAGGAGGAATCGCTTTCATGTCCACGTTGGAACCACAGCTTCCGACAATGCCGTCGCAGCCGTTCCGGCTCGATGTGCCGTTGCACACTCTTTTGCAGCAGGCCCCCGAGCAGACGACCGCAGTGGATCCCCCGGAAGCCTTCCCCCTGCCCGATCCTGTTTTCCCGCAACACCCTGAACTCATCCACGAGCTGGATGCCTTCGACATCGCAGAGCACAACCAAGTCTTGGAGCACGGCAAGCGCAATTGGCCCGCCTCGCGCGTCTGGCAGTCCATGCGTGGCTGGATGGTCCCGTACTTCAAGTCGCGCGTGATGCCGGGCGAATTTCAGCCGATCATTTCCTACCTTTTCACCGAGTGGAAATGCAATCTCGACTGCCACTACTGCTGGTCGTACGACAATCGCATCAAGGGCATGACGGAAACTACCGCCCGTCGCGCCATCGACTGGCTCGAAGGAACGCCCTGCCGCGTGCTTGCGCCCACGGGTGGCGAGCCGCTGCTTCGTCCCGATTTCGTGCACAAGGTGATGTACTACGCCGCGAAGAAGGATTTCTGGATCTATCTCGCGACCAACGCTCGCCTGCTGCGCCCCGAAGTCACCGACCGGCTCGCTGACGCCGGTATCGCCACCATCAATTTCGCCGTCGACGCCATCAAGGAAAAGCCCGGCCTCCCCAAGGCGCTCGAACATGTGCGCACCAACTTCGACTACCTGGTCCGCCGTCAGTATCGCTACGGCTACACCGTCTTCTTCAACGTCAACATCTGCCGCACCAACATCGACGACGTGAAGGAACTGGTCGAAATTGCGCACGACAACGGCATCTCGCTCACTTTCCACATCAACGAAGCGCCGATGATGGAGCAGACGCACTTCAAGCATCTCCACGAAAACGACACGTACATCCGTCCGCAGGATTTTCCGATGATCGATGACGTTCTCGACTACCTCATCGACAAGCAGCGCCAGGGCTACAAGATGGTCGATTCGATTCCGCGCTTGCAGAACATGAAGGGCTTCATGCGCGGCGTCGGCGAGCATTGGGGCTGCCGCGCTGGACAGAACTGGCTGATCATCCGCACCGACGGCACGCTCGCGCCGTGCTTCCCGATGTACAACGCGAAGTACGACTGGGGTTCCGTCGCGCACCACAAGTTCGAGAACAAGCAGCTCAGCGAAATGAAGCACGGTTGCGAGCCGCACTGTTTCTCGACGCTCGGCTACAACGTGGCGTACTGCTACGACGTCTCACGCGTGATGAAGTGGCTGTGGAAGCAGGCCAAAAACGGCTTCCAAGGCGTCACCGGAAGCTTCGAATAGACTGCTAACAATTAGACGTTTTTCATGCCGCACTTCGTTTCACGCGAAGTGCGGCATTTGTTTTATGAGCACGTACCCGCAGGATATGAAACCTCCGTCGCGAAAGTTACGTCCCATCGGTTGGAGGTTCCCATGCGCCTTCTACTTTCATTCGCGGCAGTCGCAGTACTCCTTACTCCGTTTGTAACCGCAGCGCAGGACCCTGGGGCGATGGCCACGCAACAGGCCATGCAGGCCAACATGCAAGCAATGCAAGCCGCTCAACAAGCAAACGAGCAAGCAATGCAGGCCAACCAACAAGCCGTGCAAGCCGCACAATCACAGGCCGTAGCCGATGCAGCCTCGGCCGCTGCAACGCCTTGCTGCTACGGCATCACCGCGACTCCGAAATTCTCGGTGAAGCCCGGCATCTACGACAGCGCCCAAACCGTGCGCATCTCAGACGGTAGCCGCGGCGCGGTGATTTACTACACCACCGATGGTTGGACGCCGACGCCCGCGTCGAGGCGCTACGTCGGGCCGATTACGATCGATGCGAACACCACTCTTCAGGCCGTCGCTTTTTCGCCGTATTACTCACGGAGCCTCGTTGCCGGCGCGCACTATGAGATCTCCACCACTCCCGCGAACGCGCAGCTTGCGCCGAAAGTCCCGATCGCACCGGGCCAGGCCGCTCCGGTCGAGCTCGAGTTCGCCGCGGACGTCAGCTCCCAAACCGCGCAGATCGGTGACGTGATTCCGATGACGCTCGCGCAGGATTTTGTTTACGGCAACACCGTCGTGAAGCAGGGCGCGACTGCCAATGTGACGATCACCGCAGTGGATAAAAACGGAATCGGCGGCTTACCAGGCGTTCTCACCTTCGCGGCTGGATCGTTGCAAACCGGAGGCGGCCCGGTCCCGATGCTCGGCGGCGCGACGCGCGAAGGCACGGCCAAGCCTCCCGGCGCGAATGCGATGATTCCGATCTACGGCTCGTTCACCGTGTTCAAGCATGGCGACCCGGCTATCATTGCGAAGGGTACGCCTTTCACCGCCTACATCGATCCCAACGTGCTCTCCGCGAGCGCGCAGCCACAGCCTCAACAGCAATAGCCGCATTCGTCGAGCGCTTCTCGTCGCATCGCCGCGAGCGCGGACGCGACGAGAAGCGCTCGATTTTTTCTTCGTATTAGTTTCGCCGTGTAAGTTCGTCGAACCGCCCTTCACTGTCCGGCCAGCTGGCCCCGCGTCCCATTGTTGCGACCGTCCCCAGGCTCTAAGCTCGCGTCAATCAGCGCCATACCTGTAGCCATTTTCTTCGAGGGAGCGGCCGATGCACCCGGACTCTGCACGCACATCTCGTTCGCGAATCGCCGCTGCGATTCTTTTCGCGTCAAGCGCGGCCATCCTGATTACCCCGCGTCCGGCGAACGCGCAATCCACCGCGCCAACTCTCACCGTCGACGCTGCCGGCAGCCCGCACCCGATCAATCCCGACATCTATGGCATCGCGAACTACAACCTCGATGCCACATTCGCCAAAGAAATCCAGGTCCCCAACATCCGCTGGGGCGGCGATGGCACCACGCGCTACAACTGGCAAGCCGATTCGAGCAACGCCGGCTTCGACTGGTATTTCATGGGCGGCAACGGCCAAACCACTCCCGTCCCCAGCGCCTCTGCCGACCTGATGATCAACACCTACAAAACCGCCTCGAACGCCCATACTCTTCTTACGATTCCAATCATCCCATACGTCAACAAATCCTCTGCGTGGACTTGCAGCTTCCCGGTCTCGGTTTACGGCCCGCAGCAATCAACGAATCCCTACGTCCATCCCAACGGCGACGACTGCGGCAACAGCATCGCCTCGAACGGCACGCAGCTCCTCGACAACAACATCTACGCAAATCACATCGACAACTCCACCGCACTCCAGCAAGGCTGGATTCAGCATCTCGTCAGCACTTTCGGCACGGCCGCGAACGGCGGCGTGCCGTACTACCAGCTCGACAATGAACCTGGCGGCTGGTCCAACACGCACCGCGACGTCGAGCCCACTCAGCCGGACTACAACACGATCATTTCTTTAGGCCAGCAGTACGCCGCGATGATCAAGCAGGCCGATCCGTCGGCAAAAGTTTTTGGTCCCGTGGATTTTACGCTGGGTGGATGGATCGGAACGCCCAGCCAACAGAACGGCCTCTACGCCGGGCAGTATTACTTGCAGCAGATGGCCGCCTACGACGCGACGAACCACCAACGCATCCTCGACTACTTCGACGAACACTACTACGGCGGCGGCTCGACCGACGCGGCCGAACTCGAATCGACGCGCGCATTGTGGGACCCCACGTTCAATTCGGGAAGCTGGGTCGAGCAATATTATTTTGACGGTCCGATGCAGCTTCTTCCGCGCTTCGAAGGTTGGATTCAGACCTACTATCCCGGTACGAAACTCTCAATCTCCGAATATAGTTTTTCGAGCGGCACGGATCCTCTCGTTGACGCGCTCACCGAAGCCGACGTGCTCGGCATCTATGGCCGCCAGGGCCTCGACTTCGCTAATCTTTGGACGGTCCCTGCGCCCACCGATCCTGTCGCCTACAGCTTCCGCGTCTATCGCAATTACGACGGCGCCGGCAGCCAGTTCGGCAACACCGCCGTGAATTCCACGAGCACGGACCAAAGCCAGCTTTCCGTCTACGGTGCTGTGCGCTCCAGCGACGGCGCTCTTACCGTCGTAGCCATCAACAAAACCACGTCGCCGATTCAGACTTCTCTCACGCTTGCGAATTTCAATTCGAACTCGACCGCCGCGGTCTACACCTACAGCAACGCGAACCTCAATCAAATCGTCGCCGGCTCGCCGGTCGCAGTCTCGCAGAACGCGATCAACTACAATTTCCCCGCGTACTCGATCACTGTCTTCCTCTTCACCACCGCGCCTTCAACGCCCGCCGCATCGAAGACCACCGTCACCGCCTCCACCACACAGCCCACGCAGGGCCAAAGCGTCGCCATCACCGCCTCCGTCGCGCCCGCATCGGGCTCCGGCACTCCAACCGGCTCCGTAATTTTCTATGACGGCGGAACGCAGCTCGGCACCGCAACACTCGCGAGCGCCCAGGCGACGTACACTTCAACTTCGCTCGCCGTCGGCTCGCACTCCATCACCGCCGCCTATTCCGGCGATGCAAACTACGCCGCGTCCACCTCGTCTGCGCTCACGATCACCGTCGTTGCTCCCACAAAGACCGCCAGCATCACTACGCTTCTCGCATCCGCCACGCAACTCACCACCGGCCAAACGCTCACGCTCAGCATTGGCGTTGCTCCTCTGTCCGGCAGCGGCACTCCCACAGGCACCGTCAGCATTCTCGACGGAGCAACGCAAATCGCCACGGCCACGTTGGCCGCCTCTGCCGCGACGTACAAAACCAGCACGCTAGCCGTCGGCGCGCACTCGCTGAGCGTCGCGTACTCTGGCGATTCAAACTTCGCCTCGTCCACCTCGAACTCAATCACCGTCACTGTGACCGCCCCATCGAAAGTCCCCACCACTACCACGCTCAACGCTTCCGCGACCCAAGTCGCCTCCGGCGCAAGCGTCAGCTTCACCGCAAACGTCGCGCCACAATCCGGCTCCGGCTCACCAACGGGCACCGTCGCATTCCTAGACGGCTCAACGCAGATCGGCACCGGCGGCGTTGCCGCCAACTCAGCGCAATTCAGCACCTCAAATCTCGCCACCGGCACGCATAGCATCAGCGCCTCTTACTCCGGCGATGCAAACTTCACGAGCTCCACGTCTTCCGCCGTCTCCGTCACCCTGACGGCCGCGCCACAACCGAACTACACGCTCACGTCTGCAACTTCACTCGCCGTCGACGCAGGCAAGAGCGGCACGCTCGCCCTAACCGTCACGCCGCAAAACGGCTTCAAGTCGACGCTCAGCTTCGCTTGCTCCAACCTACCCACCGGTGCGACATGCACTTTCAATCCTCAATCCGTCACGCCATCAGGCGCCGCCGTCTCCACCACAATGACGGTTGACGTCCCCTCCAGCGCCGCTTCGCAAGCGCTGCACACGTCCGCCGCCGCGCCTCCACCATCGCGCACGGAATTCCAGCTCGCCTTCTTCGCCTTAATTGGAATTTTTGGATTTGCAGCGACAACAGGAAAGATAAAACGCGAGCGCCTAACGCCGGTTCTGGCCGGTTCGTTCGCGCTCGCTGCGCTAATCGTCGCCGTCAGTTGCGCAGGCTACAGCAGCAATGGCTCGCAGCCACCGCCGTCGCAGACCTACACCGTCACCATAACGGCGTCCGGCACGAACGCGCCCACGCACACGGAAAACATCACGCTCACCGTGCCGTAGCGCGTCACGCGCCGCGGTCGAACAAAATCCAAACGATCAAAATGATCAGGATCAGACCCAGCCCGCCGGACGGGTAGTAGCCCCAGCTCGTGCTGTAGGGATAAAGCGGCAGGCTACCCAGAATCATCAGGACTACAAGAATCAGCAGAATGGTTCGCAGCATTGAGTCTCCTTGTGCGCCACACCCTACGTGACGCCGCGCTCGCGTACCATCGGGCCTTCTACTCAATCCCCGCGCGACGAACCCTCAATTTCACTCGACAAAGTTCAGCTCTTAAATCCTAATCCTCGCGAAAATCCGCACCTGCTACACTACCGCCGCAAATTCTCACGGAGCCGCCAACGCCATGCGAAAAGCCTTCGGCTACGCAGCACAGAACGCGAAATCTCCCATCGCTCCTTTCCAGTTCGAGCGCCGCGATCCCGGCCCGAACGACGTCGTCATCCAGATCCTGTACTGCGGCGTCTGCCACTCCGACATCCATCAGGCGCGCGACGAGTGGGGCGGCTCGATTTTTCCGATGGTTCCCGGTCACGAAATCGTCGGCCGCGTCGTCGAGATGGGACAGTCCGTCACGAAATTCAAACTCGATGAAATGGCCGCCGTCGGCTGTTACGTCGATTCCTGCCGCCATTGCCCGAGCTGCCTCGCGGGCGAGCAGAATCTCTGCTACAACAAAATCGATTTCACTTACAACTCGCTCGATAAAGCGGGCGCGCCTATCTTTGGTGGCTATTCGAATTTCATCGTCGTCGATCAAGTGTACGCGCTGAAAGTTTCGCCGGACCTCGATCCCGCCGCAGCCGCCCCGCTGCTCTGCGCAGGCATCACTACCTGGTCGCCTCTCACGCACTGGAATATCGGGAAGGGAAGCAAGGTTGGAGTCGTCGGTCTCGGCGGCCTCGGCCACATGGCGCTCAAATTCGCGCACGCTCTCGGCGCGCACGTCGTTCAGTTCACCACCTCGCCCGGCAAAGCCGCAGACGCCAAACGCCTCGGCGCCGACGAAGTCGTCAACTCCAAAGATCCCGACGTCATGCAGAAATACGCCAACACGTTCGACATGATCGTCGACACCGTCTCCGCCGACCACGACCTAAACGCCTACGTCTCGCTGCTCAATCGCGATGGAAATCTCTGCATGGTCGGCCTGCCTGAAAAGCAGCCGTCGATCAGCTGCATGCTTTTGGTGATGAAGCGCCGGATGATCTCCGGCTCGTGCAACGGTGGGCTGAAAGAAACGCAGGAAATGCTCGACTACTGCGCGAAGCAAAACATCGTGTCCGACATCGAAATCATCCCCATCCAAAAAATCAACGAAGCCTACACGCGCATGCTAAACAACGACGTGAAATACCGCTTCGTAATCGACCTAGCCTCACTTCCCAAATCCTGAGTCGCCGCGCGCTCCCGCGCCCGAGCAGTGGGGTAGACATTCCTGTCTGCGCAACCACGGCCTCTTCTCGATCAGATGTGCGCGCAGCATCGGTCCACCACCCAACTCCGCCTTTCCGGGTGCCGCACCCTTTTCCTTTCAAAAGGGTCCGGCTTCACGCGCAGCCCCCTACGGCGTCACCCTAACCATCACCACCCCGTGCGACTCCACCTTCGCCGTGTAGTTCCCGCTAAATTTCCCCAAATCCTTCTTCGCCCACAAATCCCTCACGCCCGCAGACAGGTGCGCCGGATACCCAATGTCCACCCAATTCACTGTCACATCCGCCGCCGCTCCACTCCGATTGAAAAGTATCACCGCCCGCGATCCATCCTTCAGCTGCTTCGACCAAACTTCCAGATCCCCATCCTTCCAAACGCGCGCGCCCTCTTTCCCCAGCGCATCCTGATTCACCGCGATCACTTCCGGCGCCGTCAGAATGTCGTGAATCTCCGGCGTCATCGCCCGCAAGTCATTCCCCGCGATCAACGGCGCCGCCAGCAACGCCCACAAGCTGAAGTGCGAGCGATACTCGGTCGTCGTCATCCCGCCGTTGCCGACTTCGAGCATGTCCGGATCGTTCCAGTGGCCCGGCCCCGCGAACGATTCGAGCCCCACTTGCAGGTCGAGATTCGTGATGAATCCGTTGTCCCATTCACCCTTGCAGTCCCAGCAATCCTTGATGTCACCCGTCGTGCGCCACAAATTCCCAACATCTTTCGCCCACAGCCACGGCTTCGCCGTTCCCCACTCGCACATGCTGAAAACGATTGGCCGCCCCGTCGCCTTCAACGCATTGCTCATCAACGTGTACGCCGCCTGCGCGTTCGTCGTGTCCGTGTTGCACCAGTCGTACTTCAAATAATCGACGCCCCACGCCGCGTACTGCGTCGCGTCTTGATACTCATGCCCCATGCTGCCCGGCCTCTTCGCGCACGTTTTCGTGCCTGCGTCTGAGTACAGGCCGAATTTCAACCCCTTCGAGTGAACGTAGTCCGCCAGCGCCTTGATCCCGGAAGGGAAGCGCTGGGGATCGGCCACAATGTTTCCCTGCGTGTCGCGGCTCACCTGCCAGCAGTCGTCGATCACGATGTACTGGTAGCCCGCGTCCTTCATCCCGCTCGAAACCATCGCGTCGGCCATCGACTTGATCAGCTCTTCGCTGACGTTGCATCCAAACTTGTTCCAACTGTTCCACCCCATCGGCGGCGTCCGCGCCACGCCATTGTCGAGCGCGCTCACGCGCATCGGCTCGACACTCATCCACGCCCCACACAGCGCCGCACAACACAACGCCACAACGATCAATCTCTTGAGCATTCGCGAGTCTCCCGTCCAACTCGCGCCATTCTAAACCAACTTTCCAGCACGCGAGTAGCACAGGCAATCCTGCCTGTGTGCGAGCGTAGCTCGCATGTTTTTCCACGCCCGCAAACTCCCCACAATGTGCGGCTACGCCCGCAAAAGCCCGTCATCCAGAGGCCGATTCATCGGCCGAAGGATCTCTCTTCGGTTTTTCGCTCCGACGCTGCACACCTACCTCGGCAAAAAAAAAACGGCGGACAGCGCCCCAGCGCCATCCGCCGCATCAATCCGAAGGGTTCGTCGCTCCTACGTATGCGCCGCCCGATGCTCCATCAACTCCGCATTCAATATCGCCGCCCCGGCCGCTCCACGAATCGTGTTGTGCCCCAGCAGCACAAACTTATGCCCCAGGATCGAACACGGCCGCAGTCGCCCAACATGTACCGACATCCCGCCGTCCTTCTCCACATCCAGCCTCGGTTGCGGCCGGTTGTGCTGCTTCATATAAACGATCGGATGCGGCGGCGCGCTTGGCAGCCCCAGCTTCTGCGGCTCGCCGCAGAATTTTTCGAACGCCGCCAGAATGTCCTCGTGCGCCACCGGCTTTTCAAATCCCACGGACACCGACTCCGTATGCCCGTTGACCACCGGCACGCGTGTCGCCGTCGCACTCACCGTCATCGGATGAAACTCGACGCCGCCGTTGCTATACGTCCCCAGCAGCTTCTTCGTTTCCTTCTCGATTTTTTCCTCTTCACCGTCGATGAAGGGAATCACGTTCGCCGTCGCATCCAGTGACGGTACGCCGGGGTAGCCCGCGCCCGAAAGCGCCTGCAGCGTGGTCACCATCACTCGCGTCGGATGGAATTTCTTCAGCGCCGCCAGCGCCATCGCCAGGGGAATCGCGCAGCAATTCGGATTCGTCACGATCGCGCCCTTCCAGCCCTTCTGCTGCCGCTGCAACGGAAGCAGCGCCAGATGTTCGGGGTTCACTTCCGGGATCAGCAACGGCACCAACGGATCCATCCGGTGATTTTTCGAATTGCTCACCACCGTGTGTCCGGCAGTCGCAAACTCAAGCTCTGCCTCGCCCGCCACAGACGAATCCAGCGCTGAAAAAACCAGCTCCGGCCCGACGCCAGCTTTCAACGACTCCACGTGCAGCGAAGCAATCTCTTCATCGAGCGGCGCCGAAAGTCGCCACGCCAAATCGCCGTAGCGCTTGCCCGACGAACGTTCGCTCGCCGCGAGCCACGTCACCCGGAACCACGGATGCCCCGCGAGCAGCGCAATGAACTGCTGCCCCACGGCGCCTGTGGCGCCCAGGATTCCAACTTCGATTTTCTCCCCGCCTCGGGCGGGCGATGATTCTCCCTTTTTACCGGACACCGACGGCTACCACCTTTTTCCCGGACCGCGATTTCGACCGGCTCTCGGCCACTTCTTCCAGCCCTTCGAGCAGATCGTTCACAAGGTCCTTCGAATTTTCACATCCCGGCGACAATCGGATCAGCGTGTCGGAGAGTCCCACATCCGCCCGCGCCTCCGCTGGAATCGACGCATGCGTCATCGTCGCCGGATGGCACAGCAGCGCCTTCACGCCACCCAAACTCTCCGCGAGCGTGAAATACGTCCGCGACGACACAAACTCCACAACCTCTTCAATCGTTCCGTCCAGTTCGAACGAAACCATTCCACCAAATCCAGTCATCTGCTTCTTCGCGATCTCGTGTCCCGGGTGATCCACCAGCCCGGGGAAGTAAACCGTCTTCACCAGCGGATGGCCCTTCAGTGCGTTGGCCACCGCGATCGCGTTCTGTTCGTGCCGTTCCATCCGCAGCTCAAGCGTCTTCAATCCTCGAAGTGTGAGCCAACAGTCCATCGGCGAAGGCACGGCGCCCGTTGCATTCTGCAGGAACTTGATCGGTTCGAACACCGACGCTTCCTTGCACAACACCGCGCCTTGAATCGTGTCCGAGTGGCCGCCCAGGTACTTCGTCACGCTGTGGACCACAATGTCCGCACCCAGCTGGAACGGCTGCTGGAAATAGGGTGTCGCAAATGTATTATCCACCACAAGCAGGGCGCCCTTGGCGTGCGTCGCGTCTGCGATTTCCAGAATGTCATGGACGATCAGGCGCGGGTTCGTAGGCGATTCCACCCACACCAGCCGCGTCTTGGTCGTCACGGCCTTCTTCAGCGCATTGGCGTCGGCGAAATCGATCTGCTTGATCGTGACGCCGATCGGCTGGAACACTTTGTTAAGAATCCGGTACGTCCCGCCGTAAACGTCCGTTCCGATCACCACTTCATCGCCGGGCCGCAGGTACGCCTGTAGGATCGCGTTTTCCGCCGCGAGGCCTGAAGCAAACGCCGCGCCGAACTTCACGCCTTCCAGTTCTGCTAGCACCGTCTCAAGGCGCTGCCGCGTCGGATTGTTCGTCCGCGAATAGTTGAAGCCCTTGTCCTGCCCCGGTGCGTCCTGCTCGTACGTGGATGTCTGAAAAATCGGCGGCATCAGCGAGCCGGTCGTTCCTTCCGACGGCTGCCCCGCGTGAATGGCCCGCGTCCCGAATTCAATTTTGCCTTTGTGCTTCGACGTTCTGTCCTTCTTCGACATACACTTTCTCCCTGTGGCGGAATGTGCTCCGCCTGTGCGCCATCATCGCCATCGTGGCCTCCATTGAATGGAGACCCACGCTGGCGCGCTGTGCGCCGCTATGGACAAGCCCGCCGCCGCAAATACAAATGCAGCTGCAGTACTCGCCTCGACTTCAGTTTGGGAGTTGAATCTTCAACGACCGTTGGAGCGGTCTATCGAGGATCTTATCTCTCCCCACTGGGCAGGAATTAGCACCTTGGCGATTGCACCAGGTTGCTGTGGCTTCATAGGGCCTGTCCCCTCTGCCACTCTGGATAAGCGCTGGTGGTTAGCCAGCGAGAGAATCTTACCAAATGCATTATTCCAGTCAAGAACTTCATTAAACCTTTCGAATTTCAGAGGTCCATCCGGGTTTGCGGCCTCTGACCGTCGCTCTGCGCTGTGCAGTCTAGGCCCTTCGTAGCGCGCCAGCGAGTTGCCGAACCGGCCCACCCATTTCGATAGCCAAACCCCCGTCCATCGTCCCCAAACTGTCCTATCGAACAGGGTGATTTCCTCGCATCAAGCCTCATGATAGGCCATAGACACTTCGCCGCCCCTTCGTTCAAAGTGGGGTAGTACCCATAGTACTGCTTTTGTATTCCGCACATCTTGGGGGAGATAGTCCGATGAAATTCATTCCCGCGCTGTTTCTCGGCTTCCTTGTCGCGGCTTCCGGCGCTGGCGCCCAATCTAATTTTGGGAACTCGGTTTCGCTGGTCCCTTCGCCGTTCGTGGCCGCCGCTTCCACGCCGAATCTGAATTTCACTCCCGCTCCCGTTTCGTCTTCGTCGATCCTGGCTGACTTAGCCGCGCCGAACGCTTCGCCTGACCCGGTTCCTTCGCCCGTTCCTGCGGCCATGCCGCAATCGGTGCAGGGCGTCTTTGAGAAATACGACAGCGACATCGCCGTCGGTTACACCTATTTTCGCTTTTACGAAACCCCTGGCGACACGCTGAACGGCAACGGCTTCAACGTCAGCGGCACTTACTGGTATCGCGACTGGTGGGGTCCGGATGGCGAATTCTTCGCGACGTACTCAACGCAGCCTAACGTCAACTCATGGGTCGGTCTTGGAGCAGGCGGGCTTCGCGTCCGCAAGGTGATGGAACGTGGTCTCGATGTCTGGGCGCATGGTTTGCTCGGCGTCGCCTATCTCGCTCCCAAAAGCCCCTACGGAAGCGAATGGGCTGGTGCGGCTGTCCTGGGCGTCGGCGCCGATCTCAACGCGCACCACCGCCACGTAGCCTATCGCCTCGCCGTAGACGCGGTCGGCACTCACTTCTTCGGCGTCTACCAAATCAGCCCAAAAGTTTCCGTCGGCGTGGTCTTCAAGTTCTAACCGCAGCACAATTCCGACGTGGCACAGGCAATCTTGCCTGTGTGTGAAGTCGACCTTCAGGCCGCTGTAACATAGAGTCTGGAGTCTGTGCGAGGCCCACTCTCAGTGGGTCTCGGGTTGAGCCATCACACCACTGGCAAAACTCTATGTGCTCGGGCTCCAGCTGCTTTAGAGGCTGAACCCTTTCGCCGCAATCCGGCCGTCTTTTCGCCTCCACTTTCGCCTGTGTCGTAATTCGCACTCCTACGTCTAAACAAGTAGCAACTCGCCGCGACAACGCGGGTTTTATGGATATTGGCGTGCGCGATGATTCGCGAAGCACTCGCCGCGCATCTGAGTGAGTAAGCAATTTGCGCCTCTTCAAAGCAACAGGACAGAACGGAACTGATGAAATTGCACTAGCAGCCGAATAGATCGGAGTAGCCAAAGGGCGGGCGAACTCTCGTGATCATCAAGTCACTCCATCAAGCCAAACGCTTCCTCACGATTCTGTTCGGCTTCACGCTGCTCGTTCTCGGCGTCGCCATGCTCGTCCTGCCCGGTCCGGGCATGCTGACCATTGTTCTCGCCCTGGGCATCCTTGCCGCCGAATACGTCTGGGCCCGCCGCCTGCTCGACCGCCTTAAGGAACAAGGCGACCGCCTCCGCAACTCCATCTTCCAGCGCGACAAAACTCCGGCTCCCGTCAACTCGCCGTCGCCCGCGCCCGCCGGCAACTCGATCTCGATCACCTCAGCCGAAGCGGCCTCCAAACCCGTCCCCGTTGAAACCCGCCTGACCATCGAATCCACCGACGACACCGTCTCCGCATCCCGCTAACTTTGGGCACCCTCCCAGGCGGTCCTCCACACAATCTCGCTCCCCACCACTCGCCCCATCGCGTGTATTCTTTGCTTCACATCGTCCCTCGGAGGCTCTGGTGATCGACAAGTGGCGCGGCAAATGGTCGCTCGTAACCGGTGCAAGCGCCGGCATCGGCCTCGAACTCGCGAAGCTCCTCGCGGAGGGCGGCACGAATCTCGTCCTCACCGCGCGCCGCACGGACCGCCTTCAGAAGCTCGCCTCCGATCTCGCCTCTAAACATGGCGTGAAAACCGAAGTCCTCTCCGTCGACCTCACGCGCCCCGAAGCCCCCGCCGAGATCTTCGCCGCTACGGTACAGAAGGGAATCGACGTCGAGCTGCTCGTCAACAACGCCGGCTTCGGCGCCTTCGGCAACGCCTGGGAAATCCCCGCGGAAAAAATGGTCGACATGATTCAGGTGAATTGCTCCGCCGTCGTTCATCTCACACGGCTCTACATGCCGCCGATGGTCGCCCGCGGCCATGGCGACATTCTCATCGTCGCCTCGGTCGCCGGTTTTCAGGCAGTCCCGTACAACGCGGTCTACGCCGCTACGAAATCCTTCGATTTACTTTTTTCGCAGGCAATTACGGAAGAAGCGAGCGGGACTGGGGTGAACATCTGTGCGTTGTGTCCCGGCTCGACCGACACCGAATTTCAAGAAGTCTCCCACCAGCCCGACCGCGTATTACGCAAAGCCGAAACCGCCGAGAAAGTCGCCCGCGTGGGCCTCGAAGCACTCGCCGCCGGAAAGTCTTACGTCATCTCCGGCCGGAAAAACAAATTGATGGTCGAATCTCAGCGCATCGCCCCGCGCCAGTTCGTAGTCCGCATGGTCAAAAAAATGATGCGCCCCACAACGAATTAACCTTCGTGGGGAAGCAAGTTCTGGCTCCGCAACCAACCACCCATACACAAAATTGCGCGCAATTTCGATCCACCACGCCGCTCCGCCTTTCCGGGTGCCGCACCCTTTTCATTCCGAAAGGGTGCGCAGCCCAAGCGAGCGAGCAACACCGCACGCCCACGCTAAAACACACGCGAATCTGTAGTGATCGCGGCCTAGACGCAAAGCCCGCGTCATCCTGAGCGAAGCGAAGGACCCCTCTTCGTTTTTGCCGTCACTTCACTTCGTAGCCGTTGCCGCCACCACATCCGTATCGAACACACCCGTCTCGATCACGCCCCCGCGCTTCATCTGCACAAACAATCTGTATCTCCCCGCCTTCGGAAATCCGTAAGGAAAACTCACCTCAGCCGACGGCTTCCCCGTCATCACGTCCATCGGCATCTTCATATTCGGATCCATCCCGCCGGGCATCGCAGCCGTACCACTCGGTTTCTTAGTTGTAGCGTTCGCCATCTCCACCGCCGCCATCGCCGGCGATCCGTCCGGATGAATATGCGCGAACACGCTCCGGTCTTCGCTCACAATTTCCGCGTGCCCCGCCATTCCCATGTACGGCTCACCGTCCGTCACCGGCTTGCCCTGCGGATCCTCCAGCCGAAACTTTAGCCACACAAATTGATTCGCCACCAGCGGCGCCGTTCCGCGCACCCAAACCATCTTGTATCCATCCGAGAGCGTCGAGACCGGTCCATCGGGCCCATCCACCGGACGCGGCATCGCATCCCCAGACACTTGCCCGTCATCGACGGGGAACGCGATTGCCGATGAGTCGTCTCCCTTCAGCACCGGTCCGAACGTAAACGGAACGGAAAATTCCGCGGTCATCGTGTCGGGAAATCCCGATTCGCGCACGATGTCGGCGTAAACCTGATATTTCCCTCCGGGCATGTTCGTCAGCGGCACCTCGAAGGTATCGCCCACCACATCCGCTTTATCCGCGGGCGTCGCCACCAATGTCGGGTGTAGATGATAAAAAACGTCGAGCCCTGGCTCGCGGATCAGAAACACGTGCATTAGGTGACCGTGATCAGGAATGATCTGTGTCATCACCGTTTCGGGGCGAGCCGAATGCCACGGTGATTTTGCAACCTCGAGCCGAAGCTTGTACGGCCCCGGATCGAACTTGATTCCGGGAACCTCCGGCGGATAGAGAACCAGACTCACGTGCATCGCCGGCGCCGCGTAAATCATGCTCCGCGCCGACGCTAGCGCCTCCGAATCCCACCACGCATTCCCGCCAAAGAGCAGAAGTAGCACAATCGCCGCCGCCACTCCCATCGCAATCCGAGCACGTCGCCGATTCCGCGGCGGCACACTTTCGCCCGGCGCTACAGCCGCTTCCCGAGTCGCTGCTCCCATAATCGCGATGAACGCCGCCACCAGCAGCGCCAGCAGCGCCAGTAGCAGCACGCCCAACCCGCGGTCCATCGGCAGCGTCTGCCGCGCGGCCGCCGGCACCGGCACAGCCAGTTCGCCCGGCCCATGCGCGCCCTCCACTTTCAAGCGCACCTGCCACGAGCCCGACTCCATCAGCCAAATTTTCCCGGAGAAGTATTGCGGATCGTCTTTGCCCTGTATGAGGACGTCGCCTTCCGGCGGATACTTCGCGCCGGGCCCGACGATGTACGTCGGCACCACGGAGATTTTCGTGATCCCCGGCGTCGCACTCAACACCTCAACGCTCGCCACGCCCGGAATCATCTGCGGCGTCCGCACCGTCACGATCAGGTGATACGGCCCGGCCGCGCCCTGAAAATAAACGTCAGGATTTCCCACATGCGCGAAAGAGGGAATCGCGCCTACAAAAATGACCACGGCGAGCGCCCCAGCCATCCAAGTCCGTACCAGTTTCGGGCCAGTGTGAATCATCATGGTCTCGCTACCGCCGCAGCCGCGCGATCCCGTCGCCCGCCGCCAGTCCCACATACGAAGTAACCATCGCCACCACTGTCGCAATCCCCATCCCGCGCGCGAATTCGCGAGCTGTCTGCGCCACGCCGCCGAATTCCCATTGGAAGTGATACTCCGATGGCGACACCGCATACGGAAAGTAACCCTGTCCGAAAATCCAGTTCCTCGCCGCAGGCGTGATCAGAAAATCCGCGAACGGCCAGCTGACCCCGACCATCACCCACACGTAAACGATCCCCAGCACCGTCGCGAGCACCCACCTGCTCTTCGCGCCCCAGCGATTCAGGATCAAATCGATCAGCACCGCTGGCACGATCACCAGAATCGGAAAATCCAGGGGCACCATGTGCGTAACGTTCGTGAACACCGGTCCCAGCTTCGGCGTCGCGGGAAACAGCGGCATCAACCACAACTGCCCCAGTTCGCACACTGTATAAATCGCCGCCACCGTCGTCGCGCCCCACCTGTAACCGCTCGCTCGCGCCATGGTCACCAGAAAAATCGGTACGCCGAGCGATACCACGCGATAAAACATCGGTGAGTGCATGTCAGACGCGCTCGTATATTCCGAAATCAGCAGCGCGTGCAGCGCCAGCATTACGCCGCCTAGATACAAGAACAGCCGCCGCAGTTTCGCGCGACGCTCGCCCTCCGCTCGATTCATAGCGCCCGCCAGCAGCAGCAACGCGCCGATGTTGACGCCCATGATTCCCAGCGCCAGCACCATGTGCGGCGGGCTCACAATCTGGACGTCGAGGCCAAACGAGTTGTGCCACCAGTTGTCGAACGGCGCCGACGTCACCATCGTCACGCCGCCCCAGCACGCCAGAAACGCGCCGAACGGCCCGCGGAATCCCCACACCCGCACGCCCGCGTCTTTCGCCGCCTGGTCGTGTCCGAATGTCGTGGAAAAAATCAGGTAAGCGCTGACCACCGCAATCAAAATCCCGCCGAACTGAATCGCCAGATGCGCCGGCGTCCAAAACGTGTCGCGCCCAATCGTCATGTGCCACGACACATCCCAATACAATCCAAACACCACCGACGTAACGCCCACCACCCCGCACCACACGTACCACGGCGCCGCCGCAGCGCCCGCTTCCTTCGTCGCTAAGTAGGGAATTGCCGGATGCGCGCTCTGTGCCATGTCCTAATTACTCCCGACTCCGCGAAGTCGTTACAGCGGGACAGCCGTGGGATAGCCGACCCGGCTGTCGTCCTACGAAGCACCACCGAGATCCTGGCAACCTCAAAATCGCAGCGCACTCAAACTAGGCGAGCCAGCCAGTGGCACGGACTGCTGCTGTTGTGTGTGCCTTTCGTCACTACTCCTCATCCATCCCCTGCGCCTTAGCCAACTTCTCAATCGTCCCCAAATCCTCCAACGTAGTCGTATCCCCGGTAACGTTCCCCTTCGTAGCCAACTCCCTGAGCAACCGCCTCATAATCTTCCCACTCCGCGTCTTAGGCAGCCCATCCGCAAACCGCACATCCGCCGGCCGCGCAATCGATCCAATCGTATTCGCCACGTGGTCCATCAAGTCGGCCTTTAATTTCGGCGACGGCGTATGTCCCACAGCCAACGTCACAAAACACACAATCGCCTCGCCCTTGATGTCGTCCGGCCGCGCCACCACCGCCGCCTCCGCCACCGCCGCGTAACCCACCAGCACGCTCTCAATCTCCATTGAGCTGAGCCGGTGTCCCGCCACCTTAATCACATCGTCGACGCGCCCAAGCACCCAGAAATATCCATCCTTGTCGCATTGCGCGGCGTCGCCCGCGAAATACACACCCGGAATTTTGCTCCAGTAGTCCTTCTCGTAGCGTTCGTCATCGCCGTAAATCGTCCGCATCATCGACGGCCACGGCTTCTGAATCGTCAGGTATCCCGTCTCGCCCGGCCCGACTGGCTCGTTTTTCATGTTCACGACTTTCGCTTCGATTCCCGGCAGCGGCAGCGTCGCCGAGCCGGCCTTTGTCGGCGTCGCACCCGGCAGCGGCGAAATCAAAATCGATCCCGTCTCCGTCTGCCACCACGTATCCACGATCGGGCAGCGGTTTTTTCCGATCGCTTCGTAATACCACTTCCATGCCGCAGGATTGATCGGCTCACCCACCGTTCCCAGCAGCCGCAAGCTTTCCAGGCTGTGCGCCTTGATCCACTCGTCGCCCCACGCCATGAACGCGCGCACCGCCGTCGCCGAGCTATAGAAAATCGTCACCTTGTAGCGGTCGATGATCTCCCAGAACCGGTCGCGCTTCGGAAAATCAGGCGCGCCTTCGTAAATCACGATGCTCGCGCCATTCGAGAGCGGTCCATACACAACGTAGCTGTGCCCGGTCACCCAACCCACATCCGCCGTGCACCAATAAACGTCGTCCTCGCGCAAATCAAAAACCAGCTTCGTGCTCCAGGTCGTCTGCGTTAAATAACCGCCGCTGGTGTGCAGCACGCCCTTCGGTTTTCCCGTCGTCCCGCTGGTATACAAAATGTAGAGCGGGTGTTCGGCATCAAACGGCACCGCGACACATTCCTTGTCCGCCTCTTTTTCCAACTCGTGCCACCACAAGTCGCGCCCTTCGTTCCACGCCACTTTTTCTTTCGTGCGCTGCACCACCACGGTCTTCTGAATCGACGGGCAATTCTTCAGCGCCTCATCGGCCGTCAGCTTCAGCGGGACGATTTTTCCGCGCCGGTACCCGCCATCCGCCGTGATCAAAACTTTCGCCTGCGCGTCCGCAATCCGATCCGCCAGAGCTGTCGCGCTGAATCCGCCGAACACCACCGAATGCACCGCGCCGATTCGCGCACACGCCAGCATCGCGATCACGGCTTCGGGCACCATCGGCATGTAAATCGCAACGCAGTCGCCCGGCTTCACTCCCAGCCCCGAAAGCGCATTCGCAAATCTGCACACCCGCTCGTGGAGTTCCGCAAACGTAAACTGAATCGCCGATCCATCCTCGGCTTCCCACATCAGCGCCGGCTTGTTTCCGTTCTTATCGAGATGCCGGTCGAGGCAGTTGTGCGAGACGTTCAGCTTTCCGCCCACGAACCACTTTGCGTGCGGCAGCTTCCACTCCAGGGTCTTCTGCGGCGGCTCAAACCACTCGATCAGCTTCGCCCGCTCGGCCCAGAACGCTTCCGGATTCTCCCGCGCCTCCGCGACCAACTTTTCGTACTCCTCCATCGAATCGACGTGCGCCTTTTTGCTGAACTCCTCTGGCGGCGCAACCGCCTTCTCCTCCAGTACATGTGGATCGAATTCCTGCATGCTTCCTCCCGGTCGTCGATGAGAGCCTGAACCTTCAGCAGTCAGCGCAATTTCGCCTCAAGTGCGCGCAAGCCCAATAACGGTATTGAATCGCCCCGCATTGGTCAAGAACTCACCCCCGCAAGTGTTTTAGCCAGTTTTGGCTATGCAACCCCGCCCACGCCTGGCCTGCGTTATACGAGCAATTCGAGCCGCGAGGCGCCTTTCCGGGTACAGCGCCCTTTGCCCCTTAAGAGGGTGCGCTGCTCTCCCTTCAATGCGGGTCCATGTGGCCACGCATCCTTCTCTTGCTCTTCACATCTTGACAATCAAGAGTAGTGGCGCTAACCTTTTTCCATCGCATCCGTCATACCCCGAACAGTCCGATGGGCCTCTGGCGCCAACTTACTCGCGGTCTTCAAGTTCTCACCCGCCGTTCTGCCGCGGACGCTGAGCTCTCGGATGAACTTCGCGATTACATCGACCGTTCCACGTCCGCGCACCAGGAACGGGGTCTCTCTCCCGAGGCCGCACGGCACGCCGCGCGTCTCGAAGCGGGTAGCATAACTTCGATCCACGATCAGGTTCGCGCTGGCACGTGGGAAAGCTTTTTAGCGATCGGATGGCAAGATCTCCGCACCGCGCTCCGCATGCTCTCCAAATCTCCCGGCTTTGCCGTCATCGCGATCCTCACGCTTGCCCTCGGCATCGGCGCCAACACCGCCGTCTTCTCCGTGGTCAGTGCCGTCCTGCTCGCGCCGCTCCCGTATCACGACGCTGACAAGCTCGTCATGGTCTGGGCCACCAACAACGAGAAAGGCCTGAAAATTTCTCCCGTCTCCGGCGGCGTCTACAACGAGTGGAAAAACGACAACAGCGTCTTCGAAGACATCGCGCCGTCCAGCGACACTGTCTACACCCTCACCGGCTCAGGCGATCCGCAATTCCTGATCGGCTACCAGTTCTCCGCGGAATATTTTCGGATGATGGGCGTCAAGCCCGAGCTGGGCCGCACTTTCACCGACGACGAAGATCGCGACGGCGGCCCCAACGTCGTCGTTCTGAGCGACGCGCTTTGGCGCCGAACCTTCCACGCCGACCCGAACATCGTCAGCAAATCGATCGCGCTCGACAGCAAGGCCTTCACCGTCGTCGGCGTGATGCCACCGTCTTACCGCTATCCGCAGCAGACCGAGCTGTGGACTCCGCTCGGCCTTCCATCCTCGTTCCTCACAAACTACGACGTGGACGGTTTTCGCATCCTTGCGCGCCTGAAGCCCGGCGTCTCACTCGCCCAGGCTCGCGCGCAAATGAACGCCATCGAATCGCGCATCGCGAAAGACCACCCCGCCACTGACGCCGGCAACACCGTTACCCTCACCCCGCTCCGCGAAGAAATCTCCGGAGACGTTCGCTTGCCGCTCCTCGTTCTGCTCGGTGCCGTCGGCCTCGTGCTTCTAGTCGCCTGCGCTAACGTCGCGAATCTCACTCTCGCGCGCATCATGGGCCGCCAACGCGAAATTGCCGTTCGCACCGCGCTCGGCGCCACGCGCTCCCGCCTGATTCTCCAATTCCTCACCGAGAGTTTGCTGCTCTCCGTCATCGGTGGAACGATCGGCCTCGTTCTCGCATTTTTCGCCACGGACTTTCTGCTCGCGATCTTTCCCAAGAACATTTCCAATCTCAGCGTCCCTCTCATCGACTCGATTCCCATCGACGCGCGCGTTTTCGCGTTCACCTTCGCCGTCGTCGCGCTCGCTGGAATTCTCTTCGGCCTTTTCCCGATCCTTCATGCCGTCGGTCGCGATATTTCCGAAAACATGCACGGCGCAAGCCGCAGCGTCACCTCCACGCTGCGTGAACGCCGTTTCCGCAGCGCGCTCGTCGTCGCCGAAATTGCGCTCGCTCTGATTCTCGTCGTCGGCTCCGGCCTGCTCATTGAAAGCTTCCGCAATCTCGTCCGCGGCGACCTCGGCTTCAATCCCAACAACGTCCTCGCCGCCGAAGTATTTCTCCCGCGCGATAAATACCCGTCCGAAAATCCCCCCAAGCGCCTCGCCTTCCTGAACCAAGCCATGGACAAAATGCGTGCCATTCCCGGCGTCGACTCCGTCGGCGCGATCAACTACCTTCCGCTCAGCGGCTTTTGGAACTCCGTCAGCTTCACCCTTCCCGACCAGCCCGCGCCCGCTCCAGGCCACGAACCGTCCTCCGATTCGCGCATCGTCACGCCCGAATATTTCCGCACGATGAGCATCCCCATCCTGAAGGGTCGCAACTTTACCGATGCCGATCGCGACGGCACTCCCCACGTCATCATTGTCAGCGAAAAACTCGCCCACGATCTCTGGGGAGCCTCCGATCCCGTCAGCCGCCAGCTCAATCTCGGCGATGCCAACAAGCCCGATCTCTGGACAGTAGTCGGCGTCGCCGGCAACGTGAGCTCCTTCGGCCTCGAAGAGCAATTACACGCCGACCTTTACCAGCCAATGGCCCAACTTCCATTTCCGCTGATCTCTTTCGTCGTCCATAGCCGCGTCCCGCCCTCCAGCCTCGTCCACTCCGTCCAGCAAGCGATCTGGTCGCTCGATAAAGATCAGCCCATCTTCAAAATCATCGGCATGGACCAGCTCGCCAACGAAACGCTCTCCATCCGCCGCGTCAGCACCATTCTTCTCGGCGCATTTTCCGCCGTCGCCTTCCTGCTCGCCGTCATCGGCATCTACGGCGTCATGGCCTTCAGCGTCGTCCAACGCACCCACGAGCTCGGTGTTCGCATGGCCCTCGGCGCCGACCCAAAAGCCTTGGTCGGCCTGGTCGTGCGCCAGGGCATGAGCATCGCTCTCGCCGGAGTCGCCCTCGGCCTCGCCGGAGCCTTCGCGCTCACCCGCGTCCTCGCCAGCCTCCTCTACAACGTCAGACCTACCGACGCCACCACCTTCGCCGCCGTCACGATCGCCCTGTGCCTCGCCGCGCTGCTGGCCTGCGCCATACCCGCACGCCGCGCCTCCCAGGTCGACCCTCTCGCCGCGCTTCATCACGAATAGCGCGCTCGCAATCGCTCCGCGCGCCCTCAACCGCTCCTAATTTCGCCAGAACCTCGCATGTCCGGCGGAAATTTCCCGATTTGCCCCGTCATGTCGTTGTTTGTCGATTGCACTTCGGCGCTCCAGCCTGCATTATCGCCACGCTCTCGCCGAGCAATCGGCTCGCGGTCTCCTTCCTGGGGAGTGCATTTCTTTCACGCAGGCGTAACGACGCATCCACGTTTGCGAGGTCCAGTACACGCTTCGCGGCCCCTGAACCCGTATCCCGTCCTTTTGGAGGACTCCGCATGCACCGGTTTCATAAGCTGACTCTCCCACCGCTTGTCTTGCTTGCCGCTCTCCTGTCGTCGCCACTCGTGACGCTCGCCCAATCCGTCGCGAACGCGAACGCAAACGCTGACTCGGCCCTCACGCCGTCCCGCATCACGCAGGCCATCGACGACTCCGAGCTCGTCCGCCTCCGCGGCAACGTTCACCCCGGCGCCATTGCCGCCAATGACCGTGGCCCGATCGCCGCCGAAACCCAGCTCAACCGCATCGTTCTGGTCCTCCAGCGCAGCCCAGAGCAAGAATCCGCGCTCGAAACCTTCATGGCCGGGCAGAAAGACCCGTCCTCCCCGAACTTCCACCAGTGGCTCACTCCTGAACAGTTCGGCCAGCGGTACGGCATCTCCGATCAGGATCTTTCGACCGTCACCGCCTGGCTCCGGTCGCACGGCTTCACCATCGACAACGTCAGCAAAGGCCGCATCACCGTGGAATTTTCCGGCACCGCCTCCGCCGTCGCGCAAGCCTTCCACACCGAAATTCACCACTACGTCGTGAACGGCATCGACCACATCGCCAACAATTCCGATCCGCAGATTCCTGAAGCTCTCGCTCCCGTGGTCCAGGGCGTCGCTTCGCTCAATAACTTTTTCCCGAAGCATCAGCATGTAATGGGGCAGCGCGTCCGCTACAACACGAAGACCCACGCCGTCACCCCGATCACCGCCGAATCCGTGCCCGCGCCGCTCGCGAACTCCACGGGTCTCACGCCCGCGTCGAAACTCAATGCGACCTCGCCGCTCCCGCAATTCACTACGTCCGGCTCCTCCGGCGCTACGCACGAGGACATCACACCCTACGACTTCGCTACCATCTATAACGTTCTGCCGCTGTGGAACGCCGGCATCAACGGCACCGGCATTTCCATCGCGATCTCGGGCGTCAGCGACATCAGCCTTACCGATATCTCTACCTTCCAGTCCGTATTCGGCCTGCCCGCCAACGCGCCGACGGTGATTCACAACGGCGCCGATCCTGGCGAATCCTCGGACGCTGCCGAAGAGAACGAACTCGACGTTGAGTGGTCCGTCGCGGTCGCTCCGAAGGCACACATCATATTGGTGGTCACCGGCTCAACCGCCACCACGTTCGGCGGCCAGCTTTCCGACTCCTACATCGTGGACAACAAAACCGCCAACATCATGTCCGCCAGCTATGGTGAGTGCGAGCTCGGCCTTGGTTCCTCCGGTAACGCCGCATTCAATTCCATCTGGCAGCAAGGCGCCGCGGAAGGCATCAGCATCATGGAGTCCGCGGGCGACCAGGGCTCGGCCGGTTGTTCGAATCAGGACGTGGCCGCTCCGAATGCCGACGGAATTGGCCTCGCAGTGAACGGCATGGCTTCGAGCCCGTACCTCACTGCCGTTGGCGGAACCGACTTTGATTGGCAGGCCGCGCCGTCTACCTATTGGAATAGTTCCAACGCGTCAAACGGCTCCAGCGCGAAAGGATATATTCCTGAGGAAGTCTGGAATGCCACCTGCACCAGTTCTTACCTAGTCGCATATTTCGGAGAACCTTCCGCCGAGCAGACCTGTAACGACGCCTTGGACAGTTCTGACTACTCCCTGGTCGCCATCGGCGCCGGAAGCGGCGGCGTGAGCAATTGCACCGCACCAACGGGCACCACGATCGCCAGCTGCACCGGCGGCTATGCAAAACCGACCTGGCAGACTGGCACGGGCGTTCCTGCCGACGGCAAACGTGATGTTCCTGACGTTTCGCTGTTTGCTGCCGGCGGCTTGCCTGATGGACTCGCTTCCAGCTCATATCTGGTCTGTGAGACGATCGGCACATCGACGTGCAATTACAGCGCCGGAGATGACGTCGAAATGCAGGAGATCGGTGGCACTTCCGCGTCGTCTCCCGCGTTTGCCGGCATCATGGCACTCGTACTCCAGAAGACCGGGGAAGCGCAGGGCCTGGCGAACGTCGAGCTCTACAAATTCTTCGCCACCGAAAATCTCACCAATTGCAAATCAGCGTCCGTGAAGTCGGGCAACAGCTGCATTTTTTACGACACCACGCTCAGCACCAACGCGCAGGTGTGCATCACCGGCCATCCCGATTGCGTCACCAACACCAGGGGCGATTCAGTCGGCGTTCTCTCCGGCTACGCGGCCGGCACAGGTTATGACCTCGCCACCGGCCTCGGGTCGGTGAACGCCGAGAACCTCGTCAACGCCGCGTGGCCGACGAAGTCGGGTGGCTCACCCACGGCCACTCTCAGCGCCACCACTCTCGCTTTCGGTGATGAAACCGTCGGCGTGAAGTCCGCCGCACAAACTTCCACGCTCACCAACACTGGTAACGCGACGCTCACGATTTCCAGTATCGCGACGAGCGGCAACACGCAGAGCTTCTCCGAGACCAACAATTGCGGTTCGACTCTGGCCGCGGGGGCAACCTGCACCTTCTCCGTCACGTTCGATCCGAACGGCGCTCTCCCGAAGTCGATGACCATCACCATCACCGACACCGCCGGCACTCAAACCATCACCTCGACTGGCACCGGCGTCGCAGCCAGCGGCACCGTCAACGTGAATCCTTCGTCGCTCTCGTTCGGCAATCAAACGGTTGGCGTGAAGTCCGCTGCCCAGACCTCAGTTCTGACCAATGGCACCTCGTCCACAGTGACAGGCATTGCGATCACTACCAGCGGCAACACGCTGAGCTTCTCCGAAACGAACAACTGCGGCTCAACGTTGGCTGCCGGAGCGACCTGCACCTTCTCCATCACCTTCGATCCCAACGGCGCACTGCCAAAGTCCATGACCATCACCATCCAGGACAGCGCCGGCACTCAAACGATCACCTCGACCGGCACCGGCGTTAACTAACGCCCGAGCCACAGCACCCATCTCAGCCCAAAAAAGGGGGTGCCGACCACATGCGACCCGCCCCCTTTTGCTTTCACGCGAACCGCGGTCATTACGCATCGCCACTAATCTCCCGAGCCACCACACCCCGCGACTCGCCGACATTTCTAATCGCAACTTTCGCAGCACAAATTTTCGCCCCGCCGGTAGCCCATTTGGAATGCCGCAGCCCGACCGCACGGGCGGACGAACCGCCGCTTTGCCTCCACTCGCTCTCCACCACAACGCTGCCTCGCGCATGCCAACGTGGGGTAGCCATTCCTGGCTGCGCAACTCTTACCCCACCTCCGTGAAGTGTGCCTGTAAGCCCGTATCCACCCGGCGCATTTCTAATCGACACTGGATGCGATTAGAAATCCCCGTAACTCAAACAAAAAAAACCACATCAAGTTTTCTAATCGCCACTCAAAACCGCTCCTCCCGGCCCAGAATCCACCCCAAATCTTCTGGAACTCCACTCCCATCCAAGATGAATATGTAACGAGAGTTACGGCAGGCCGTCCAATTGAGTCGATGACGAAAGGCCAGGCTTTGAACGACGACGTTCTGCTACTCCAGCGGATTCTCGACGGCGACGAGGAAGCCTTCACGCTCCTCTACCGCCGCAAGCATCCGGCGATCTTTCGCTTCGCCCTGCACATGAGCGGAAATTCCGCTTTGGCTGAAGATGTCACGCAGGAGGTCTTCATGACTCTGATTCGTGACGCCAGCCGGTTCGATCCCGAACGTGGAACTTTGGGCGGTTTCCTTTACGGCATCGCGCGAAATCACCTGCGCCGCCGCTGGGAGCAAGATCGCAATTCCGTTCCTCTGCCGGAAACGGCGGATGAGCTCGACGTGATTCTTACAACGGGTCCGGCGGCCCGGCAGATCAACGCCGGTGCGAACGTCACGGCGTTTCCCGCGCCGCGCGATGAGTTCGCGGCAGGCGAGTGCGTCGCCCGTGTGCGGCAGGCAATTTCGACGCTGCCGGAGAATTACAGGGAAGTCGTGGTGCTCTGCGAACTCGATGAACTGAGCTACGAAGCCGCGGCCGAATTACTTGAGTGCCCGGTAGGCACCGTGCGTTCGCGGCTGCACCGCGCCAAATCGATCTTGATGGAGAAGCTACGCGAACCACGCCCTACTCGTAAAATTTCGGCGATGGGGCGTCGCTAAGCGCGGCGGGCAAGAAGGAATGAATATGAATGAGAAATTGAATCCGGTCGACTGCGTGGAGTTTGGCGAGCTGCTTCCGGATCTCGATCGTCCTGGGACGCGCGGTCACGAACTCAGCGAGGAAATTCTCGCCCACGCCGAAATCTGCGCGCCGTGCTCGGCGCTGATGATGGAAGCTGAATCGCTTAACTTCGGCCTGCGCCGCCTTGCGGAAACCACCGAAGGCATGGAAGCTCCGGCCCGCGTCGAAGCCGCGTTGCTGAACGAATTTCGCCGCAGGAAGTCCCTCGGCTCCGCGCGGAGATCCCGGGGCGATCTCGCCGCGCTAGCGATCGCCGCAATGGTTCTGCTCGCAGTAGGGATGGGAATTTACCGGCACCAGCTGAAAGTGAAAGGCGGAACGGATTCGCCCGCCATCGCGCAGAACGCGACGCCCGGCGCCACTTCTCCAACCTCAACAACGGCTGTGGCGGAGGGAAATACGAATACGGTGCTGCCTTCGAACGACGCGTCAGTCATTGAAACAGAGGAAAGCGAGTACGCCACTTCGTTCGTGCCGCTTCCGTATGCTGACGATCCTTCTGAAACACAGGGCGGCGCCGTCGTTCGTGTCGATCTACCTCGCGCCAGCCTGGTTTCGATGGGTATTCCCGTCGCGGGCTTGAACGCTAGTGGTCACGTGGTGGCCGACTTGATGCTCAGTGAAGACGGAACGCCGCAAGCGATCCGCTTGATCTCTCAATCGAATTCCGTGCAGGAGTTTTAGTTCCAGGCCAATTCAAAATCAATGACGATCGCGCTCAACGAAGGACAAAAATCGATGAACCTCAAAACCGGGTGGTTCGCAACCGCACTTCTTCTCGGCAGCTCTGTTCTTATCGCTGGGTCCGCGCTTGCTCAGGGCGGTCCACCGCCGGGAGGTCCCGGGCCGGGCGGTTTTGGCCGAATGGGCGGACCCGAAGACGAGATGCGCTTCATCGGCATTGAAGCCGGCGCTGGCGAAAAGAAAGTCACCGGCGCGCCCTTCAGCGCCTCGTTCACCGCGCAAACCTCGCAGACGCTCGCCGATGGCAATAAGATCGTGCAGAACACCAGCGGCAGTGTTGCGCGCGATAGCGAAGGCCGCGTCCGCCGCGAAATGACCGTGCCTGCCGGACCGTGGAGCAACAGCTCCAACACCACGACGCACGTTGTCTTCATTAGCGATCCGGTCGCGAGCGCGAACTACATTCTTCGCCCCGACGCGAAAACCGCGGAGAAGTTTACACCTCCTACGAACGGCGATCGGCCGCATGCCGATGGCAAGCAGGGGCGTCACAACAACAGCGAGGAGACCACCGTATCGCTAGGCACGCAGACGATCGCCGGCGTACAGGCCGAAGGGACGCGCATTACGCGTACGATTCCCGCGGGTGCCATCGGCAATCAGAATCCGATTCAGATTGTGATCGAGCGCTGGTACGCACCGAGCTTGCAGATGAACGTCATGAGCAAACGCTCCGATCCGCGCTTTGGCGATACCACGTTCCAGCTCACGAACGTGCAAACGTCCGAGCCGGCCGCCACACAATTTCAAGTTCCGTCGGATTACAGCGTCACTGCGGGCCGCGGCCGCGGCCCGCGCGGCGCACCTCCTGCTCCGCAGCAATAGCCGCGGCCACAGTACGTAGTTCCAAAAAATTTCCACGGTCTCCGCACCAAAATCTGTACTTGCGGGTGGACGCATCCCACCATGCTCCGCCCGCAAGCCCACCTCTTCCGCGCCGCCCGCCGGGTCCGCTACAATCGCCTCATCTCAATGAAATCCGAAGCCCAGCTCCGCGAAGAACTTGAGGCCGAAGGTTTCTCGCACACCTACGTCCGGCAGGACCGTCCCAACGCACACTACTCCGATCACATCCATGCCACCGTCACCGCACACATCATCCTCGACGGAGAAATGGAATTGACGACGAAGGGTACTACCACGGTTTACAAGAAGGGAGATCGTTGCGACGTGCCCGCCGGCGCCGCCCACTCCGCCAAGATGGGACCGCACGGTTGCCGTTACTTGATTGGTGAGAGGTAGTCCCCGCGATTAGCTTTTCTCGATCGCCCCATCCATCGCTCGATCCATCAACTCGACCAGGTGCATCACTTCCTGCCCCGTCTTTCGTTTCGCCACCCCGGCGCGCAACTGCAAGATGCATCCCGGATTCGCCGTCACGATCACATCAGCCTGCGTCGTCGCGACGTTGTCCATCTTCTGATCGAGCAACTCCATCGAAGTCTTCGTTTCGGTCACGTTGTATACCCCCGCCGATCCGCAACAAAGTTCGGACATCGGCATCTCCACGAACGTGACGCCGGGTATCTCACGCAGTAACTGTCGCGGAGCCTCGCGGATTTTCTGTCCATGCACCAGGTGACACGAGTCCTGATACGTGACGCGCACCGGTACGGGTTTCATCTCTGCAGTAACGCCGAGTTCGGCGAGAAATTCTGTGATGTCGCGGACCTTTGCACTGAACTTCGCCGCCTTGTCGTGATCCGCCGATCGCGGATCGAAGAGATGGGTGTACTCCTTGAGAGTCGAACCACACCCGGCGGCGTTCGTGATGATCGCGTCGAACTCGCTCCCGGGAAATGCCTCGAAGTTCTTTTCGGCAAGCTCGCGCGCCGTCTCGCGAACACCGGCGTGGGCCGCGAGCGCGCCGCAGCAGACCTGCGCGTCAGGCACGACAACCTCGATACCGTTAGCTTGCAACACGCGAATGGTCGCGCGATTCAGCTCGCTAAACGTAACTTGCGCGACGCAGCCGGCGAAGAACGCGACGCGTGCACGCGTCGTGCCGACCGCCGGATAGGTGCGACCCAGCTCGCTGAAGAAAAACTGCGAATCGATCCTAGGCAGCAGTCGTTCACGGTCGCTTAGTCCGAGGAGCGAGAGAATACCGGTTCCGCGCGCAATTGCAGCAAGGCCAGAACGCTGATAGACGCGCAGCAAGCTTGCGAGCGACGCAATACGCTTGGGGTAGGGAAGCAGCTTGCGGTAAACAAAATTGCGTGCCACACGCGAAGCGAGCGGGCGCTTGTACTTCTGTTCGATCTGCGCGCGCGCAAGCTCGAGAATCTTTCCATACTCGACGCCGGACGGGCACACGGTCTCGCAGTTCCGGCAATTTAAGCAGCGATCGATGTGTGTTACGAATGCGTCGCCAAGCTCGAGACGCCCTTGATCGACTAGCTGAATCTGGCGAATACGGCCGCGCGGCGAGTCGGCTTCGCGGCCCCAGAGGCGATACGTCGGGCAGTTATTTGCGCACAGCCCGCAGTGCACGCAGCGCGAATAATCCTCATACTCGGGTTTATCGGTGGCACTGAAGCCGCTGAGCGTGAGCTGAAATTCTCGCTGCGCTTCGTCGTGCGTTTGCACGGCGGATGGCGGCGCGCTCGTGGGACCAGCCATATTGTTCGGCAGATTTTCCATCGCGCCTCTACATACCCCCGACGTAGCGCCCGGGGCTGAGAATGCCTCCCGGATCGAACGCGTTTTTGACTTTGCGCATTTCCGTCCAGTCGGGAGTTGCCGTGCCCCATATGTTGAGATCGTTCTTCCACGCGTCCGGGCACCACGGCACGGTAGCGTGGCCGCCGAGCTCCGTCGCGGCGGATTGAATCGCGCCCACGCAATTTGCAACCCGACGCTTCGAGTCATCGCCCGCGTCCGGAGGCAGCAACGCTATATAAAGGACGCCGATTCCGCGTGCCATCGCGACACCGAGAACTTCCTTTCTCTGTCCGGCGTCTCCGGCAGCTTTCAAAACGAGTTTCAATTTCGACGGCACGACGCCGATTTTCAGTACCGTCGTGGCGGGTGACGAAGCGATCGCGATGGGAATGAATTCGCGTTTGCGCGCCCAGGCAGCCGGCAGCGTATCGCTCGCGATCGTGATCCCTGTCGCGCCAGATTCCGACGCCATTTTCTTCAGTTCGGTCTCGTAGCGAGCGAGCGCACTTTCGTTGCCCGAGTAACCCGTCGTCAGCGCCCACTCGTCGTCGCTCAAAATGCCTTCCGGCATCGGTTCACGTGCGGCGCCCGCTCCAGCAGTGCTTGCGAAGAGCCGTGCAACGCCCGGGCTAAAAATGTCGAGCGTCATCGGCAAAAGAGGAGAAAGCGCGATTCGGTCGCGCATGTCGAGCGCGGCTTCATATGAACGAAACCGCGCGATGAATCCGCGCACATTCAGCGGTAACGGAAACGTTTTGAAGTTGAGCTTGGTGATGAGGCCGAGCGTGCCGTGCGAACCGATCAGCAGTTTGTGCAGGTCGTAGCCCGTGACATTCTTCACCACGCGCCCGCCGCTTTTCGCGAGCACTCCGTCGCCCGTTACGAACTCCGCACCCAGCAGAAAATCGCGCGCTGTGCCGTAAAGCTGGCGCTGGGGAGCTTCAACACCCGATGCGATCGTCCCCCCGATTGTGGTGCGTGCGGCGAAGGGGACGCCAAGCGGAAGCATTTGCCCGTGTTCGCCGAGCACGCGCGCGAGCTTTCCGAGCGTGATGCCCGGCTCGACGCTTAGCGTCAGGTCGCCCGGATCGTATGCGACTACGCGGTCCATCCGAGTCATGTCGATGGCGACGTCGTAACGCGACGGGGACAGCCCCATCGAAAGTTTTGTTCGTGCGCCAGCCGCCACAATCGCGCGCTTCGCGGAAGCCGCGTGCCGCACGATCTCGACGACCTCGGCAGCGTTCGACGGCGAGACGACTTCGGACGGAGTCTTTCCGGCAATCGCGTAGGCAGCGAGCGAGTCCATATCCATCTTTACGTTATTCGTGCCGAGAATGTTCGCAATCTGCGAGGCTCCGCTCATGCGTGGGAGCGGCCCGGCGCGGCGACCGGAGCGGAGTGAATTTCGCCGCAGCCCTTCTTCGAGGGGAAGATTTTCTCGGGATTCAGCAGTCCGGTGGGATTGAAGGCGTTCCGCATGCGCGCCATCACTTCGAGTTCCGCCTCGGAGAAAAGCAGCGGCATCAGCCGGTCTTTTTCCATGCCGACGCCGTGTTCGCCGGTGATCGATCCGCCCTGATCGATGCAGAACTGGATGATTTCGTCGGACGCCGCGAGCACCCTTCGAAACTGCTCGGGATCGCGCTGGTCGAAGAGAATCAGCGGGTGCAGGTTACCGTCGCCAGCGTGAAAAATATTTCCGATTTGGAAGCCATACTTTTTGCCTATGGCGTCGATCTGTCGCAGCGTGGCCGGCAATTTCGTGCGGGGAATCACGCCGTCCTGCACGTAATACGTCGATGAGAGCCGGCCGACCGCGCCGAAAGCGTTCTTGCGGCCCTTCCAAAGCAGATCGCGCTCGCGCGCATCTTTGGCGACGCGGACCTCGCGAGCGTTGTGCGCGCGACAAACGTCGGCAACGTCAATACCTTGCTGTTCAGCTGCTTCGCGCAGTCCGTCGACTTCAAGAAGCAGTACGGCCGCGCAGTCTCGAGGAAATCCCGCATGAACGTAATCTTCAACGGCGCGAAGCGTCCAACCGTCCAGCATCTCGCAGGCGGCGGGAGTGATGCCGCGTGCGGTGATGTGGGCGACGGTTTCCATCGAGTCGTCGACTGTGTCGAATATGGCGAGCAGAGTTTTGACGCACTCGGGCATGCGCGTGAGCTTCACGGTGATTTCCGTGACCAGGGCGAGTGTGCCCTCGGAGCCGACCAGAAGGCCAGTAAGATCGTAGCCCGGCGGGTCGACGGCGGAGGCTCCGATACGCACCAGTTCGCCGGACGTCAACACGAGCTGCAACGCGAGAACGTGATTCGTGGTAACGCCGTAAGCGAGAGTGTGCGGGCCGCCGGAATTTTCGGCAACGTTGCCGCCGATGGTGCAGGCTTTTTGACTCGACGGATCAGGCGCGAAGTGCAGCCCTGCGTTTGCTACTGCAGCGCTGAGATCGGAATTCACGACGCCCGGCTGCACGACGGCGCGCTGGTCTTCTATATCGAGTGCAAGGATGCGATTCATCTTCGAGAATACGGCGACGATTCCGCCCTTGCGTGCGAGCGCGCCACCGGAGAGGCCGGTGCCCGCGCCGCGACCGACGATCGGTGTGTCATGTTTCTTCGCGAGGCGCATCAGCTCGACAACGTGTTCCGTGGTGCTGGGAAAAACGACGCAGGTGGGACGAGCGACTTCAACGGACCCGTCGTATTCGTAGAGAAGCAGATCCTCGGGCCGGTGCAGCACCGAGTCGGCGCCGACGAGCGATTTCAGATCGCGAAGAAGCGGAGAATCCATGGGCCTCGCACGCGCGTCAAAAGTGTGTTTGCAGCTTCACTATAGTCGCCCGCGCGATTGGGCGTCAACGCAGTGGCGCGATAGTTTCATCGCGCGAACCACCGGTGATGCCGCAACGTCGCGGGTGTATGCTTTCTGGGCTTTACCGTATGTAGAAGACGCGCTCGAGGCGTGACAGTGAGCAAGCCAAAAATCCTGGTAACGCGGACGCTGCCTGCGCCCGCCGAGAAAATCCTGAACGACAGCCTCGACGTGGATTATGCGCGCGACCCTCTTGGTATCTCGCGCGATGAGATGCTCCGTCGCGTAGTTGATAAGGACGGTCTCGTGTGCCAACTGAACGAGACGATCAACGAGGAGCTGCTTGCCGCCGCGCCTCGGCTGAAAGTGGTCGCCACGGTCTCGGTCGGCTTCAACAATATCGATGTGGCGGCGTGCACGCGCCGCAAAATTCTCGCGACGAATACTCCCGGAGTGCTCGACGATACGACGGCGGACTTCGCGTTCGCGTTGATGCTGGCGGTCGCGCGCCGCGTGGTGGAGGGCGACAAATTTCTGCGCTCGGGTGAGTGGACGGGCTGGAACGTGAGCCACTATCTCGGGTCAGACGTCTGGGGGAAGACGCTCGGCATTCTCGGCTTCGGGCGAATCGGGAAGGAAGTTGCGCGTCGAGCGAGCGGCTTCAAGATGCGCGTGATTTACAACAATCGCCGGCGCGCCGACGTCGCGTCTGAAAGGGAAGTGAACGCCACGTTCGTCAATATGGACACGCTTCTGCGCGAGTCTGACTTTCTGTCGATTCACGCGCCGCTGACGCCTGAGACGAAACACATCATCTCCAAAGACGCGCTCGCGAAAATGAAGCCGACCGCGTACCTCATCAATACTGCCCGCGGACCGGTGGTGGATGAAGCGGCGTTGAATGACGCGCTTGAAAACAAGGTGATCGCCGGCGCGGGACTCGACGTCTATGAGCGCGAGCCGGAAGTCACGCATGGCTTGATACCGCGGCACAACGTGGTGCTTGCACCGCACCTGGGCAGCGCGTCGGTGGAAACGCGGGAGAAGATGGCTGTGCTCGCGGCGACGAACGTCGCAGAATTTTTCGCAGGGCGGCGCCCACCGACCCCGCTCAACCCCGAAGTGCTCGCGCCATGAAAAAGGCCGCCGAGGAAGTTTTCCGTCACACGCTCGCCGCGATCGACATTCACGACGCGCTGGAGCGGCGGCTCGACCGGCGCGGTCCACTGATCGACGCGGCAGGCGTCGACATCGATCTGCGCGAGTTCAAAGAAATCGTCGCGATTGCCTTCGGCAAGGCAGCGTTTTCCATGGCGCAGGCGCTCTCGGCGATCCTTGCGCCGGACTTTGCGGTTCACGGCGTAGTGGTCGGTCCGGACGCGCAAAGGCGATCCCTCGCCGGCTGGACAGCGTTTTCGGGGAGCCACCCGCTTCCGACGGAAGAGAGTTTTGTGGCAGGCCGCGCGATTCTCGACCGGCTGGCGCGCTGCGACGAAAAATCGCTCGTGATCTTTTTGGTCTCAGGCGGCGGTTCCTCGATGGTTGAGTCGGCACTCGATCCGTCGCTGAAACTCAGCGATTTTCGTGCATTGCACTCGGCGCTGGTTGGCTGCGGCGCGGCGATCGAAGAAATCAACGTAATCCGCAAGCATCTGTCCGCTTCGAAAGGCGGACGCCTCGCCGCCGCCGCGCCTCGCTCGCTAAGACTTACATACGCGATCAGTGATGTTCCGCAAGGCCACGAGTCGGCGCTCGCGTCCGGACCAACGTTGCCCGATCCGACGACGGTCGCTGACGCGCACGCAATCGTCGCGCGACACGGGCTGATCTCCAAGTTCCCGCCGGATGTGCGCGAGATCTTTGAGTCGGGCAAGCTGCGCGAGACGCCGAAGAATGGCGACGCAGTTTTCACGCGTAATCATTTTTTCCGCATTCTCGGCGAGCACGAGCTTCTCCACGCAGCTCATCACGCTTCGGAGGCGTCGGGGTTTCACTGCCTGGTCGATCAACTCACCGATGGCTGGCCTCTTGAGAAGGCCGCGAACCACCTGCTTGAGACGCTGGAGAATTTGCGTGCTGACAATCCAGGGAAGCGCGTGGCGCTATTCGCGGGCGGCGAGCTGAGTAGCCCGGTGACGGGGAGTGGAATCGGCGGGCGCAACTCGGCGTTTGTGCTTACGTGTGTGTCGAAGATCGCGGGCAAGAAGATCGCGGTGCTCAGCGCGGGCACGGATGGGATCGATGGGAACAGTCCGGCGACCGGCGCCGTGGCGGACGGCGAGACATTAGATCGCGCGAAGGCGGCGGGGCTTGAGCCGGCGAAGTACCTGGCAGCGAGCGACGCTTACACCTTCTTTGCGCGGCTGAACGATGCAATCGTTACCGGGCCGACCGGAAACAATTTGCGGGATCTGCG
>JBEKJW010000002.1:0-50347 GCA_050011035.1 Candidatus Acidiferrales bacterium | reverse complement strand
GCTCACGTCCAGAAGCTGTTGGCGCTGAGGCGCGAGCATGGCGCGCTGCGCAACGGTGAGCTGTGGAACTTGTTTTGGGACGACTCGGCGTACGCGTTTGCACGCGTTTCCGGCGACGAGAAATTGATTGTGGTGATCAACGCGGGTGCGACCGTGCACGACCTGCGGTTTTCGCTTGAGCAGACTCCGGTCGAACGTGCTGCGCACTTAGTCCGCTTATTCGGAGACGAGGACGCGAAGATCAACGACGGGCATGAGCTCGTCGTCACGATGAAGCCGCGGGATTTGGCGATATATGCGGTGCAAGATTCGCCGGCGTTGACTCAGTAATGCGTGCGACAAACAAATCGCGAAACGGTAAGGCTTGCGCAGCGGCAGCGTTCGCGATGGGCGCAATTGCTTTGCTTTTCGCAACGAGTGCTGCGTGGGCGCAGTCAGCGCCTGGAGCGCCGGGGGCGCTGCCGACTTGGACGACTGGCGCGAAGGAAGGCGTTGGAACCTCGACGAAGGCGAAGTCGAAGGTGTGGTTCACGCTCGCAGGCGGCGTGATGACGGAGGTCTACTATCCACGGCTGGACGTCGCGAACGTAAGGACGCTGGAATTCGCGGTTAGTGATGGGAAGCGTGTGTGGCTCGAGGGAAAGGATATGGGGCACGCGATCGAGCGCGGCGCGGACGATGCGCTTGTGTATCGCCAGACGAATTCGAGCCGCGACAAAACGTTCGAGATCGTGAAGACTTATGTGACGGACCCTGAGCGCGACTCCGTATTGATCGATGTGAAGTTCGACGCGCCGACAGGATACGTGCTGTTCGTGCTTTTTGACCCCGCGCTGAAAAATCTTGGTGTGGGCGACACGGGTTCGACGCGGGACGGCGCGCTCGTAACGGAGAAGGATGGCGCGGCGTGTGCGCTTATGGCGAGCGTTGGGTTCGAGCATCCGTCGAGTGGATTTGCGGCGGCGAGTGACGGCTACACCGATTTGCTGCTGCACAAAAGGCTCGAGTGGAGCTATGCACGCGCGGAAAACGGAAACGTGGTGCAGGCGGCACAGCTTGACTCGAAACATTTCACGCTCGCATTGGGGTTCGGCGAGAATGCCGGCGCGGCGATTTCGAATGCGCGCGCGAGCCTGCAAACGGGATTCGACTCGGCGCGGGCGCAATACGAAAACGGTTGGGCTGAGTATGTGAAAACGTTGCGGCCCGTAAGCGGTCCGCACGCCCGCGAATTTCAATTGGCGGCGATGGTGCTGAAGGCGCACGAAGACAAGATGTATCCCGGTGCGATGATCGCGTCGATGAGCATTCCGTGGGGATTCGCGGTGAAAGCCGATGTACCCGGCGTCGGCGGGTATCACCTGATTTGGGGACGCGATTTATACGAAATCGCGACAGCGATGCTCCTCGCCGGCGATCGCGCGGCGGCAGAGCGTGCGCTCGATTACATGTTCAACGTGCAGCAAAAGCCTGACGGCAGCTTCCCGCAGAACAACTGGCTCGATGGGCGTCCCTACTGGACGGCGTTGCAAATTGATGAGGTGGGCTACCCGCTGGTGCTCGCGTGGCAACTCGAGCGTAATGACGCTAGTGCGTGGCAGAAGCACGTGCGCCCAGCGGCGGAATTTATCGTCTCGCATGGCCCGGCGACCCAGGAAGAACGTTGGGAAGAGGTTGGCGGCTACTCGCCTTCGACGATCGCGGCGGAAATTGCCGGACTGATTTGCGCGGCGGACATCGCGAAGAAAAACGGGGCAAACGACGACGCAGCGCGTTACACCAAGACGGCGGACGATTGGGCGTCAAACATTGAGAACTGGCTGGTGACGAAGACTGGGCACCTGGGCGGAGCCGATCGTGCGCAAGGCTATTTCATGCGCATCGACAACAATACTTATCCCAACGACGGCTTCCGACTCGACGTGCGCAATGGCGGCGGGCTGTGGGATGAGCGGGACGTGGTGGATGCGGGATTTTTGGAGCTCGTACGGCTGGGCATTCGGCGCGCGGACGATCCTGTGATCGTGAGGTCAGTAAAAATCGTCGACCAGACGATACGCACTGAAACTCCGAACGGGCCGAGTTTCAATCGCTACAACCACGATGGATACGGTGAGACGTATTTCGGCGGGCCGTGGCTCGGCGAGGGAATCGGCAGGTTGTGGCCGATCTTTACAGGCGAGCGCGGCGAGTATGAGATCGCGGCGGGACGCGACGCTTCACTTTATCTCGACTCGATGGAGCGATTCGCGAACGACGGTGGAATGATTCCGGAACAAGTGTGGGACCGCGCCGATCCGACTCTTTCAGAGTTCACGTTTGGCGAAGGAACGGGGAGCGCGACGCCGCTGGCTTGGAGCATGGCGCAGTTTATTCGGCTGGTTGTGGATGCCGACGAAAAGCGCGTTGCCGAACAGCCAAGCGTCGTAGCCGAACACTTTCTCGGGCGTCAACACTAGCACCTCTCGAGTGGCTGCCCGCGATGCGCTTATTCGTTTAGAACTTGCGCGACCACTCCTTCGGCCAACGCTCCACTACCACTTTCTTGTCCGTGTAGAATTCGACGGCATCGCGTCCCTGTCCATGCAGCACGCCGAGGAAACTGTCGCGCCATCCGCTGAAGGGGAAATAGGCCATCGGCGCAGCGACGCCGATGTTGATGCCGATATTGCCCGCCTGCACTTCGTAGCGAAATTTCCGCGCCGCCGCGCCGCTGCTTGTGAAGATCGACGCCATATTTCCATAGGGGCTGCGAGAAAGAATTTCGATGCCCTCGTCGATGGTGTTCGCATGAACGAGACTGAGCACTGGACCGAAAATCTCGGTGGTGGAGAGTGCGCTTGAGGCCGGAACACCATCCAGAATTGTGGGCTTCAAGAAATTACCTTTGGGCGATGAGCCGTTCGTCTCGCGGCCGTCGAGGAGCACGGATGCGCCGTCTTTCGCGCCCTGCGCGATAAGGCCGGCTATGCGCGATTTGCTCTCGGCGGTGATGACCGGACCCATTTGAATGTCGGATTCGAGCCCATTGCCGACTTTGAGCGATCCTGCAACCTTTGTGAGCTGCTCGGTGAATTCCTTCTGCGCATCGCCGACGGTAACTGCTACGGAGACTGCAAGGCAGCGTTGGCCGGCGCAGCCGAACGCGCTGTCGCTCACGATGCGAGTTGAGGTTTCCATGTCGGCGTCCGGAAGAATCAGCACGTGATTCTTCGCGCCGCCCTGGCACTGTACCCGCTTGCCATGCTGCGCGGCTTCGGAATAAATATATCTCGCGACGGACGTTGAGCCGACAAAGCTGATCGCGCGAACATCCGGATGCCGGAGCAGGGCATCGACTGACGCTTTGCCGCCGTGAACGAGATTCAGGACGCCGGGTGGAAGCTTCAGCGACTCCATCAACTGAAACGCTCGCTCGGCTGTGAGTGGCACGCGATCGGAAGGTTTCAGAATGAAAGTGTTGCCGCAGGCGATCGCGTACGGAAGGAACCAGAACGGAATCATTGCCGGAAAATTGAACGGAGTGATCGCGGCGGTTACGCCGAGCGGCTGGCGAATCATCATTTCGTCGATGCCGGAGGCGACGTCTTCGAGGTTGTAGCCCTGCATCAGTGTGGGAATGCCGCAGGCGACTTCGACGTTCTCAATGGCGCGCCGCAACTCAGCCCGCGATTCGCTGAACGTCTTGCCGTTTTCTTCAGTGCAGATTTTCGCGATGTCGTCGATCTGCTCTTCCAGAAGATTCTTCAGCTTGAAGAGGTATTGGATACGGTCTTCAGGCGGCGTGCGGCGCCACGCGGGGTAGGCATCAGCGGCGGCCTTCACAGCTGCGGCGATGTCGTCGCTCTGCGCTTGCGGGACGCGTGCGAGAGTTTCGCCGGTGGCGGGATTCGTGACCGGCAGGTAATCCATGCGCGAGGCCGGCTTCCATTCGCCGCCGTAGTAGTGCTTTAGCTCGCGGATCGTGCTCATGATGCTTCTCTCCTATTCGGGCGCGGGATCGGGGCGCCACAGGCAGAATTCAACCACGGAATGCGCGGTTCGGGCGCGACAAATATAGCATGGGTCAGGCCGCGTGGATAACCGCTTATCCAAACGACCCAGCTGAGGTATTTGTGGTTCGATGCTGTCAGGGCGAGCCCGCAAGACCGAGAAAGCATGATTGTATTTCGCGCAGCTCGGACATAACCGCTTATGCGGATGACCGATTGAGCCCCGCCAGAAGTGTGAGTTCAAATCCTGCTGGCACCGCGCGCGAATGCGGCTATCATGGCGGGCGGCGCGAGGATTGCGCTCGCGGGAGAGCGAATGAAACTGAATTCGGTGCTGTTGAAGAGCAGCTTCGTCGGGGCGCTCGGCGGATTGCTATTCGGGTTTGACACCGCCGTGATCTCGGGCACCCAGAGTTCGCTGACCGCGCAGTTCAGTCTGAGCGCGCACGAGCTTGCGGTGACGGTGTCGATCGCGTTGGTCGGCACGGTGATCGGAGCGATGTCTGCCGGCGAGCCCGGGCAACGCTTTGGGCCACGAGATACGCTGCGGGTGCTGGCGATGTTCTATGTCGTTTCGGCGCTCGGATGCGCGTTCGCGATGAATTTGGCGATGCTGCTCGTGTTTCGATTTCTCGTAGGTCTGGCCGTAGGTGGTTCGTCAGTGCTGAGCCCGGTTTACATCGCGGAAATCGCACCGGCGGAGTGGCGCGGGCGGCTGGTGGGATCTTTCCAGATCAGCGTGGTGGTGGGAATTCTAGTTGCGTACCTCTCGAACTACTTTATCGGCACGCTGGGGCTCGGCCTCGCGGATTGGCGTTGGATGTTCGGCGTAGCCGCGGTTCCTGCGCTGCTCTTCTTTCTGCTGCTCTTTGGCATACCGAATAGCCCGCGGTGGCTTGCGACGAGGGTGCGCAACGAGGAAGCTCGGCGCGTGCTGAACGAAATCGGCGCTTCCGATCCAGAAGGCGAAATGCGTGACATCGAACGCTCGATTCATCTTGAGAAACAGGGCGCGGGCGAATCGCTGTTCACAGCAAAATACCGATTTCCGATCTTCCTCGCGATCTCGATTGGGATTTTCAATCAGCTCTCAGGTATCAATGCGATTCTGTACTACTTAAATCCGATTTTCGCTGCGGCTGGTTACAGCCGGGTATCGAGCGACTTGCAAACAGTCGCAATCGGGGCGGTGAACCTCTTTGCGACGCTCGTGGGCATGACGCTGATCGACAAAGTTGGACGCAAAACACTGCTACTGATCGGGTCGGTAGGGACGGCGCTGAGTCTCGCGGGAGTTGCTACGATTTTCTTTACGCGCGCGCACCAGGAGCGGCTGCTGTGGTTTTTGGTGATCTATATCGCGTTCTTTGCGATCTCGCAGGGCGCCGTGATTTGGGTTTATATCGGCGAAGTGTTTCCCAACGCCGTGCGCGCGAAGGGACAATCACTAGGGAGTTCCGCGCATTGGATCACGAACGCGATAATCTCGTTCACATTTCCGCTGCTGGCTGCCAGGTCTGGTGCGTATCCGTTTGTGTTTTTCGCGGCGATGATGGTGGTTCAACTCATTGTGGTTGGGATGTTTTATCCGGAGACCAAGGGAGTGTCGTTGGAGCAGCTACAGGCGAAGCTGGGGATTGAGTGACGCGTTCGGAACTAGGGCCGAGGCTTAGCGCTGGCGTGGCCTGCGCCGCGGTATTGACGCTCACGTTGGCGACTGTCCTCCCTTCGCGCGCGCAGAAAGCTGCGCACGAAGCTGCAGACTGGCCCGCGTACAACGGGTCGCTGACCGGCAATCACTTTTCGTCGCTGACGCAAATCAATCGAGAAAATGTCGGAAGGCTGCGAGTCGCTTGGCAGTTCGACACAGGCGAGACGGGCGGGTTGCAGACAAATCCGCTCGTGATCGGCGGTGTGCTGTACGCCTATACGCCCACACAAAAAGTGATCGCGCTCGACGCGGCGACGGGCAAACTGCTCTGGAAATTCGATTCTGGGGTATTGGGGACGCAGCCTGCGCGGGGCATGGCGTACTGGACGGACGGCAACTCTGCGCAGATTTTCGCGGGAGTGATGAACTTCTTGTACGCGCTGGACGCAAAGACCGGGCAGCCGATTGTCGCGTTCGGTGAAGGCGGCCGGATCGATCTGCGCAAGAATCTGCGTGGCGACTATCGGGAGCAGTCGATCGCACTTACGTCGCCGGGTGTTGTTTATAAGGATCTGATCATCGTCGGCGGCAGGAACCCGGAGACGCATCCGGCACCGCCCGGCGACATACGCGCATTCGACGTGCGCACCGGCGCGCTGCGATGGAGCTTCCACACGATTCCGCATCCGGGCGAGTTCGGCTACGACACGTGGCCGCCCAAGGCCTACCAATATTCCGGCGCGGCCAACAATTGGGCGGGGATGACGCTCGACGCCCAGCGGGGAATTCTCTACGTGCCCACGGGTTCGGCCGTTTCGGATTTCACGGGCACGGATCGAATCGGCAACGATCTTTTCGCGGATACGCTGCTCGCGCTCGATGCGAACACGGGCAGAAGGCTGTGGCACTTTCAGGGGGTGCATCACGATTTGTGGGATCGTGATTTTCCCGCACCGCCGGCCCTGCTCACTGTGACCCGCGACGGAAGGAAAATCGATGCCATCGCGCAGACGACGAAGCAGGGGTTCGTTTATTTGTTCGATCGCGTAACAGGTACGTCGCTTTTTCCCATTGAAGAGCGACCGGTTCCGCCGAGCGATGTGCCAGGAGAAGTCGCGAGTCCAACGCAGCCGTTTGCCGTGATCCCTGCGCCGTTCGCGCGGCAGAAACTCACGGAGGACATGCTTACGAATCGCACGCCCGAAATGCATGCGTGGGCGCTCGCGCAGTTTTTAAAATTTCGAAGCGATGGACAGTTCGTGCCGTTCAGGCTGAACCAGCCGACCGTGGTATTTCCTGGATTCGACGGAGGCGCGGAGTGGGGCGGACCAGCGGTCGATCCGGCGGCGGGTATTTTGTATGTAAACTCGAACGACGTGGCGTGGACTGGCGCGCTCGCGGAACGGAGTGCGGTTGAGTCGAAGGGCGAAGCGCTGTATCAGACGCGCTGCAGCGCGTGCCACGGCGCCGATCGCGCCGGATCGCCGCCGCAATTTCCGTCGCTTCTAGGCGTCACGGAGCGTTTGTCACCGGCGGTGATCGAGGCAACAATTCGGGGCGGGAAGGGAAGAATGCCAGCGGCGGCAGGAATCAGCGAGGATCAGATTCAGGAGTTGCTGCTCTATATGAAAGAAAGCGGCGGCAAACAGGAAATGCGCGCGGCGCCCGCAATCGCTGGAGGCGATGCAGGAGCTACGACGTACGCCGCGAAATGCGCGGTGTGCCACGGCGACGATTTGAACGGAAAGCCGCCGCACTATCCTTCGGTGAAAGATGCGTCGCAGCTTTTCAGCGCGAAGCAGGTCGCGAACCTGATAACGCACGGCGCTGGGCGCATGCCGGCATCGCCTGAAATTCAAGGCGATGAGCTCAACGCGCTACTCAAGTATCTGGGATTCGTGGACGCAACCGACTCCAATCCGGAACGTAGCGCGAGTGCGGCGCACCCGGAAACGCTCTCGACCGACGGCACGGACACGCCGGACATGAAATACCACTTCGCGGGCTACCGGAAATTTCTCGATCCAGAGGGTTTCCCGGCCGTCGTGCCACCGTGGGGCACGCTGAACGCAATCGACATGAACACGGGCAAATATGTTTGGAAAATTCCGCTGGGCGAGTACCCGGAGTTAGTGGCGAAGGGAATGACGTCGACGGGCAGCGAAAATTACGGTGGGCCGGTCGTCACTGCGAGCGGGCTGCTCTTCATCGGCGCGACGATCTTCGACAGTAAGATCCGCGCGTTTGACGCTGCGACGGGCAAATTGCTGTGGGAAGCGCAGCTCCCATTTCCAGCGACGGCCACGCCGGCGACGTACATGATCGACGGGAAGCAATTTTTAGTGATTGCGTGCGGTGGCGGGAAGAATCCGAAAGCGCCGAGCGGCGGCGTGTACGTCGCATTCTCGCTAAATTAGGGCCGCGCAGCGAGCGCGGCGTCGTCGAAAAGCACAAAAAAACGGCGGGGCCCGGTCGAAACCGGAGCCTCGCCGTTTTTTTGCAGAAGTCTACAGCGTTAGCAGCTCAATTTACTTGGGCTTGCCTCCGCCGTGCGACGCCGGAGCGGCATGGCTCTGCTCGAAGTGCGTCTGTTCGGTCTGGTGCCGCTGCTGCATCTGCTGCGCCTGCTGAGCGTGACGCTGTTCGGTTTGCTGCTGGCGTTCCTGCGCGACATTGTGCTGTTGATTGCGCTGGTCTTCTTTTTCCTGTTGCGACTGCAGTTTCTGGCGCTCCTGCTCCTGTCGCTGCGCCAGCTTGTCCTGTTGCTGTTGGTATTTCGCGTCGTTCTTTGCGTTACCCGACGGCGTGTAGGGTGAGCGCGTTGCAGGAGTGACTTCCTTCGCGTGCGTCGGTCTTGCCGCCGGCGTGTTGGCGGCGCCGTGCTCTTCGCCACCGTGATACTCACCGCCCGCTTCACGAGCGGGAACCGCATCGTGTCCCGTGAATTCGCCCGGGCGAGCCGTGGCCGCAACCGGCGGCTTGCCGTGGTTTTCCGAGGCGCGGAACTGCGGGTTGCCGCGAGCGGCGTCAAAGTGCTGGTTCTGCGCTGCAACCGGACCGACGTGGCGTTCGTTCGCGTAACGTTCTTCTTCGGCCGTCGGGCGTGCGTTGATCCCGCCGTTGCCGCCGTTGTAGCTGACGCGTGTTTCGTTGCGATTGATAATCGTCGTGTTGTATGTGTTATGGATCACGTTGACGTTTATGTTCGCTACAGAGCGGTTGTAGAAGAAGTGACCGCCATCCCAGCGCCCACCTTCGAAACCGTTGCCGAAGTAGCCGAAGCCATAGTTGATGCCACCGTAAAATCCAACGTGCGGGCCCCAGTAGCCGGCATGAAATACGTAGACGCCGCCACCCCAACCCCACCAGGGCGGAGTCCAAAGAAATCCGACTTCAGGCGAGAGCACCCACGTGCCCGGAACCCAGAAATATCCGCCGTCGTTCCACGCCCAGTAGCCAGGCGTCCATAGGTAGCCGTCACCTGGGCAAAGGGGCTGCTCGTAAACGGGCAGCGCGGGCGGGGCGATAGTGATGGAAACTCCGACCTGCGCGGAAGCCGCGGGTGCCATGGCGACACCGATAGCCATAAGCAACAGAGCCGCGAAGATCGATCGAACCACTGCGTTACGCATCTGTTTCCTCCTGTAATTGCATCCCGCGGCGGCCGGCTGTCGTTCGTCCGCGTAACAAACGCGTGGATGCCTTGCTGAGCTTCTGCCCAACTTCTACGAAAACCCCAAAACTGGAACCTTGAAACGTTGCGCTGCAGAGGCGCGGCGCATTATGAGGACCCGGCTACGGTCTCGGCGACCGCTGTCGCCATCCTACCAAGAAGCTAAATCGGCTCAATAAGGTTTTCCTTGTAAGGCCTCGGGGAAATTCCCCGTTGTGTTATGTGTCGCGAGAGCCCGACTAATCGAACCCTGGGTTTGGTGGAAGGTTGCGTGAGAGTTTCCTCAAGATTTTCGTTGGGACCTTGCGTTGCGGCGCTTCTGTTTGCGCGTGAGTTGGCGCGGCGGTGCGGGCTGCTCAACGGGAACCGTGCGTGCGGCTTTTAGGCGGTCGATGAGAGCGAAGATGGCGACAGAAGTGAGAATCATTAAGATCGGATCGATGGGCAGCCGGTAGCGCGGGAGAGCGAGCGTGAGGTAGTAGGCCCACGGAAAAATCGCAGGGAACGCAGCGCACGGAAAAGCGGTGGCGTTGCGCTGGACAAAAAGGAGAATCGCGCCGGCAAGAGTAGAGAAAGCCACGAACACATTGAACGTAAGCACGTATCGGAACCACGGGTCGGGCGTGCCGATGAAATCGTCGATGGGATGGAGTGCGCCGCCGGCCCAGGTCGAAACGAAACGCAGCCACGTGAGGTGAGCTTCACGCGCGGGATGGCTGAACATATAGCTGATGGCGAGTTCGCGCTTCTCGCGCATGTATGCGATTTCGCCGACGTCGATGTAGTGCCGGCGCTCGGGCTCGTTGTAGATGGGGTGGAGATTGCCGCGAAAGATGTCCTCGGTCTGTTCGTTATTGCCGAGCCAGAGTTGGAGGCCGAGCACGGAACGGAGCGGAACGAAGGTGCGGAAGGCGCGATAGTTTCGGATTGTCCACGGGACGCAGCAGAGCGCGGCGATCGCGAGGGTAAGCGCGACACGCGCAAGGAGTTTGCGATTTTGCTTTCGTGCGCGCCACCAAAGCCAACCCAACAGGAATGGTAAGAGGGCGCCGAGCGAGGCGTTTGTCATGAGCGTGAAACCCCACAGGAGGGCATAGGCACACCACGCGAGCGGGCTGCGATCTTCATCGAGCTCGAGCGTAGCCCATAGAATCGTTGCGCCGAGTAAAGCTGCGAGCGATGCCTCCCACATGCTTTCGACGGGCATGAGGATCGCATTGGGGAAAATTGCCCAGAGCCATGCCGCTGTGGCGCCGAGCGCTACACCGTGTTTTTCGCCGTCAATACGTCGGCCCGCGAAATGAATGGGGATGCACGCGAGCGTTACGCACAAAATATTGAAAGCCACGGACGCATACCACGCATTTACGGTGTAGGCGCCGAAGGTCTTAAAAATTGCCGCGAGGATGAGTGGGTAAACGGGTGTCATCCACGCTGTTGGCCCGGTGTCTACGCGGAACGGTGAACTGAAGCCTTTGCCATCGGCGACTGAGTGCGCGATATTGCCCGACTCAAACAGGAAGGGAATTACGCTGACCGCGCGATCGGAATTGTGCGATTTGTAGTCGAGTAGAAAGCCGACGCGGATCGCGAGAGCGACAAGAACGATTAGAACGAGCGACGTCGCTGCCTTTTTCAAGAGTTCTTTCATGCGTGGCGAGCGCGAACGCGGGCTTTCCGCCGCGTCGGGCGTGCATTATGATGCTTTTTGAAGGAATTGCGATGGCACGTGCACGCCGAAAGAAAAAAGACAAAATCCGTCCTCACAAAGAGGCGAAACGCCGCGCGCGCATCGGCATAGGCATGCCTCCGCCCGAACGAGTCGTCGTCGATAAGCGCCTCAAGCCCGAAAAGCACAAAAAGCGAATCGACGACTCGAATCTCGCCTGAGTTGATCGGGAGTTTCACGCGCAGCGAGAGCTAGTGAATGTTCCGGGTTTTTCCGCCGACATAATCCATCAGCAGATACTGGCCCAGCGTGTAGGGAGTGGTGAAGTAGGCTTTGCCGCGGCACAACTCTGTCACTTTTTGAACGAAATGCACGAGGCTGTAGTCGCTGGCGAGCATGAACGTGTTGATCAAAATTCCTGCGCGCTTGCACTTCGCAACTTCCTCGAGAGTCTGCGTGACGACGAGCGGATCGAGGCCAAACGCATTTTTGTAGATCCGGCCGTCTTCGAGCGTAAGAGCCGAAGGCTTGCCGTCTGTGATCATGATGATCTGGCGCATGTCTTTCTTTTGGCGCGAAAGGACGCGTTGCGCGAGTTTCAGCCCTTCGCGCGTGTTCGTGTAGTAGGGGCCAACTTGTACTCGCGCCAGTTTGCCCAGCGGAATTTCCTCCGCGCTATCATGAAAAAGCACGCAGTGGAGCGAATCGCCCGGATATTGCGTGCGAATCAGGTGCGACAACGCGAGCGCGACGCGCTTCGCGGGCGTGAAACGATCTTCGCCGTACAAAATCATGCTGTGGCTGCAGTCGAGCATCAGCACCGTGGCGCATGAGCTTTGATACTCGCACTGGTGAACCATCAGGTCGGGATAATCGACGTCGATGGGTATGCCCGTGCCATTGCGGCGGACGGCGTTGAACAGCGTCGAACTAATGTCCATGTTCAACGTGTCGCCGAATTCGTAGTCCTTCGACGCGCCGCCGGATTCGACGCCCGTGGCCAGGTCGCGCGTGTCGTGGCGGCCGAAACTGCTCTTGCCGAGCGAGGCGAGTAGGTCTTTCAGCGTCTTGAAGCCGAGAAAATCGAGAGCTTTATCCGTGATTTCAAATCGCGCCTCAGCGTTCGGGCCTGCCTGTCCCGCTTGACCGCCGGGAGTTTGCGAAGGCGGTGGAGTGACTTGTGCCTGCTGGGCACCCTCCGGCTGCGAGATGAATCCTTCGTTCTCCATGCGCTGAACCAGCTGGTCGATCATTTCGCGCAGCTCTTGATTCTGGCTAAGGTCCGGATTTTCGAGGAGCTTCTCCATCAGCTCAGGCGGGATGAGATCTCCCTCTTGTAACGCGCGGAGAATCGCTTCGCGAAGCTGGTCCATCATCCGCTCGCGCGAGCGGTTCGGATCCATTTCGTAGATTCCGTATTGATCGTCAAAGCCGCTCTGCAGGAAAAAGTCGGAGAGCCGGCTCATCAGCTCGTCGAGATCGATATCGTCGGCGGCGCTGGGTGCGTAGCGGGAATACTTTGTGTACTTCATGGCCCCTCCCGTACGGCTGAGGCGCGAACGCGAAACCTGTAGTTTAGTTGAACTGGCGTCGCGGGCCGCGGCCGGGCTGCTCGCGTGGTTCGCGAGGCTCGGGCGTTCGGCGCACGTCGGCGAAATAGCCGCGCTCTTCGCTCCGGCTGATGCGCTTATGCGCCCACAAGCCTTCGAGAATGAACTCGGCCGCGCTGGTGACGATCCCGGCGTCGTCCTTAGGGCTGACGTCGAGCACGTTCAGGTGATCGAAGAGGCCCTGAATCGTCTTCAGTTGCGCCATCACTTCTTCGTTCGAAGCGTTAGCCGGAATTTTTAGCTCGCCACCAAGCTCGAACCACTGCGTGACGGGCTGGAAGTTCGCGCCCGTGAAATATTGCGTGAATGTTTTTCCGACGGCCGCGCGAATCAACTCGCGAGCGATATTGTCGGCTCCTTTCAGCTCGCCTTCGTATTCCAGCTCGAACTTGCCAGTCATCGAGGGAATCGCGGCGTAGATGTCGGCTACGCGCGCGACGACAGCCCCATCGCGGCTGCGGATGGCACGCTGCTCGGCGTTGCTCATCACGTTTTCAAGCGTGCTGATCGGAAGACGCTGGCTGACACCGGATCGCCGGTCGACGCGCTTATCGTCGCGCGCCTGAAACGCGATTTCCTCGACCACCTCGCGAACGTACTGCGGCATGTGAACACGTTTTTTGTTCTCGCGTTCGAGCCACGATTCCTGCGCCGTGATTGTCATGCCTTCGCCCACCGTGGCAGGGTAGTGCGTGCGAATTTCGGAGCCGATGCGGTCTTTGAGTGGCGTGATGATCTTGCCGCGCGCTGTGTAGTCCTCAGGATTCGCAGTGAAGACGAGCATTACGTCGAGCGCCATTCGGATCGGGTAGCCCTTAATCTGAATGTCGCCTTCCTGCATGATGTTGAAAAGCCCGACCTGAATTTTGCCGGAAAGATCGGGCAGCTCGTTGATGCCGAAGATGCCGCGATTCGCGCGCGGGAGCAGGCCATAGTGAATCGTGAGCTCGTCGGAGAGGTTCGTTCCGGTGCGTGCCGCCTTTATGGGGTCGACGTCGCCGATCATGTCCGCAATGGTCACATCGGGCGTCGCCAGCTTCTCCACGTAGCGGTCCGAACGCGCGAGCCAGGTGATCGGCGTCGCTTCGCCTTCGGACGCAATGCGCTGCTTGCACGACCGGCAAATCGGCGCGTAAGGGTTGTCGTGAATTTCGCACCCGGCGATTGCGGGCACGTGTGGGTCCATGAAGTTTACGAGGCCGCGCAGGATTCGTGTCTTGGCCTGGCCGCGAAGCCCGAGCAGGATGAAATGGTGCTTCGAGAGGATGGCGTTGATAACCTGCGGAACGACGCTGTCGTCATAACCGTGCACGCCCGCAAATAACGTGTCGCCTTTCTCCATCTTGCACAGCAGATTCTCACGCATTTCCTGCCGGACCGAGCGCTGTGCGTACTTCTCTTCGGTCCAGTTGCTGCGGCGAAGCTCACCGAGAGTCTTGGGCAACGAAGTCATGAGGGCCCCACTTCGTTATGACGCGGCGCGCGTGCACGAGGCGCCTGAGGTCATTATAAGGGAACGGAGTCCGCGAGCATAATCGGGTTTCGGAGCGTCAATTTAAGGAGTGGCCGTTGCCGCCGGCTTTATGGCGCGCGCGGCTCCGTTTTTCGAACTGCGGAAGGGCCCTGCTGAGCCAAACACGCAGGAAATCCTGCCGGCCAGGCTCGCCGCGCATCTCGAGAAGCGCCTGTTTTTCCTCAAGGGCGAGCGGAAGGTGGCTGGCCATGCGGTAGGAAAGCGGCCAGATTGCGTCTTTTGCGCTGGGGGACCAAAGCTCGCTATACATCAGCGAATGGCACTGTTGAAACATGCCCATCAGCGAGTCTTCTTTGTGCGATTCGGCGTCTTCGCCGGAGTCGACCAGGTACTCGACGATGGCCTCGTGATATTCCTTTTCGGAAAGCAGATCGAACACCCGGAAAACGGCGCGGCCTTCGGTGAGGATGTCGAATTCGCCCGTGGGATATTCGCGGAGGACGTTGACGATTTGCGTGGTGCAGCCGACGGTAGCCACGTTGGACTCCTGCGCGAAGATCATTCCGAATTCGAGCTTGTGGCGCAGGCAGTGGCGCACCATCTGGCGATAGCGCGGCTCGAAAATGTGAAGGGGAAGCGAACCGCCGGGAAGTAAAACCACGTTCAGCGGGAAGAGTGGGATGCGCGTGTCTCTCATGAGGCCCGGTCCTACGGCATGCTTTTGTGAGTCTAGCGCAACAGGGCGAGAGCGGCGTGCATTTCGTCGCGGGCGTGCGTGTCACCGGCTTTCTGCGCGACGAGAATGCCATCAGAGAGGAGTTTGCGCGCTTCTTCAAGTTTGCCGACGCGGCCAAGATGTTGGCCAAATTGAAAGTAGCCGGCGACGTAGTTGGGATTTACTTCGAGAAGCTTCTCGAAATTGGTGGTGGCGGCGTCGTTGTCGCCGAGCTTCGCGCATTCGAGCGCGAGGCCGTAGAGCGCGAACGAGTCGTTAGGCTTCTGCGCGACGAATTGCTCGAGCATTTCACGGCGTGACTTCTGCGTATGGGTCATGGGATACGTAGGATATTATATGCGCACGTTCGATGCGCGCCAAGCTTGTAGCGACGCGCGACTCGACGGTGCGCGAGCGACCGTTCGGAGAACGATTTTCACGCCATGACAACACATGAAATTAAACATGCCGGTCCGCATCTTCCGGGGCGGAAGGTGGAGATGCCGTCGGCGGAATCGCTGAAGGACGGCAAACCCGTCAGCTCATCGCGCTCGGAGATCACTGAGATTGTCCTGCCGAACGACGCGAATCTGCTTGGCAACATGCTTGGCGGCCGCGTGATGCATTTAATCGACATCGCCGGGGCATTGGCCGCCACGCGGCACGCCAATCTGCCGGTAGTGACCGCGTCTGTAGACTACCTCGATTTTCGGTTTCCGATTCACCTAGGCGAGTGGATAGTGCTCAAGTCGCAGGTCAATCGCGTGTTCAATACGTCGATGGAAGTGGGCGTGAAGGTGTACGCGGAAAATGTGCTGACGGGCGAACGGAGGCATACGAGTAGCGCGTATCTGACGTTCGTGGCGGTGGATATGGATCAGAAGGCGCATCCGGTGCGGCCGCTGATTTTGGAGACGCCGGAGGACAAGCGGCGTTTCGAAGACGCTGGAGAGCGCCGGCGCGTGCGTTTGAATATGCGAAACAAAAAGCCGCTAAATGATTAGGTGACAGGTCTTCTCGCGACTCGCGTCGCGGTGGTGCGTTAGTTGGTGTTGAGATAGGCTTCGACGGCGTCGGCGGTTTTGTACCCGTTTTCGACGCACTTTCCTACAGCAGGACCTTCCAGATAATTTCCAGCGAGAAATACACCAGGCGTTTCACGTTGAACGGCGCGGAGCGACTCAACGATGTGGCCGTGTCCGAGATTGTATTGCGGCAGCGCGCGATTCCTCTTCCAGACTTTTTGCGCAACGGGCGGGCCCGAGATTTGCAGGGCTTTGGAGTTGTCGCGATATGCGACCTGAGCGATTTCGGATTCGGCGAGGCTCGCGATTTCGAGATCGGTCGCGCCTCCGACGAAACTCGTGAGCGTGACGCAGTGCTCGGGCGCGCGGCCGGGAAAGAGCGACGAGTTGAAGATCGTGCCTAGCGTGCGGATTTTTTCGGCGCGGGGCACGAGGAAGCCAAAGCCGTAGAGCGGATCGTCAATCTGCTTGCGGCGATAGCCGGCGGCCACAACGGCGACAGGTGCGTAGGCTATGGCGGCGAGGATTGTCGCGAGCTTCGGCGAGAAGGGCCGTAGGATTTCGACTGCGGCGTAGGCCGGGGTCGCGAGCACAACGGCTGAACTATTCAGGGTTGTGGCGGAGTCGTTGTTTGAAATACTGAGCGCGAACCCATTGTCTGCGGCCGCCACGGTGGTCACTTTTGTCGCCGCGCGAAAGCGCTCTGCTAGGTTAGCGGCGAGCGCTCGAGGGAGAGCGGACACTCCGCTCGAAAACGAGCAGAGCGAAGGCCGCGATGTGGAGGGCTTCGCGCTCGTTTCTGCGTTGCGCGATTTCTTGGCGCCGCGTATCACGCTGCCATATTGCCTTTCCCATTCATCCAGGGTTGGGAACGCGGCCTTGAGGCTCAGTTTTTCCGGATCGCCCGCGTAGACTCCGGATACGAACGGCGAAACGAGGTACTCAAGGATCTCGTGGCCAAATTTGCGACGCACGAACGCTGCGACCGATTCCTCTTCAGTTGGCGGGTGGCTGTGGCGAAACGCTTCGCTCGCGATTTTCCAACGCGAGCCGAGACTTAAGAATTGCGAAGTGAGCATCGCGGGCGGCGACATCGGGATTTTTTCGAGGCGGCCGCGTTTCACTACGTAGCGTGGAGCCTTTGCGTCGGCGGTTTGAAGCTCCGACTCGATGCCCAGTTCGCGGACGATCGCCGAAAGCGCTTCGGTAAGTTGAAAGCTTTGCGGCCCGGATTCGAAAAGGAAGCCATCGCAGCGCGTGCCGCCAATCAAGCCGCCGGGGGCGTTTCCAGCTTCGAGCAGCATCACATCGAGGCCACGTTGGCGGAGCCGGTACGCACACGCGAGACCGGAAATTCCGGCGCCGACCACGATAACGGATTTGCTGGAGGGCATGACGGCTAGAGAGTCTTCGAAAAGAGCGGCTTCGCGTCCATTTGCTGGTCGCGCAGGTAGCGATCGAAAGGCATCGCGAGCGTGCGAATGAACAGACGGCCGAGCGGCGTGACGCGAATTTCGTCGCGAGACAATTCGACCAGGCCTTCGGACTGCGCGTCGGTGAGCGCCGCAAGCTCCAGTGCGAAATATTCATCGAACGCGATCGCGAATTCGTGTTCGACCTCGCCTTTCGGCACCACGGTGTGACAAAGCAGGCGGCCGATCACGGCGCGGCGCAGCACGTCGTCGTCGGAGAGGCGATAGCCGCGCGCCGTCGCGATCCCGCGTCCGTCCGCCGTCGACTCGTACGCAGGAACCTCTTTAATATTTTGCGCGTATGCGCGACCGACGGAACTGATCGCGCTGACGCCCATGCCGTAAAGGTCCGCTCCCGCTTTCGTGGTGTAGCCCTGGAAATTACGATGAAGGGTACGACTTTGCTGCGCGATGGCCAGCTCATCGGTTGGCTTAGCGAAGTGATCCATGCCGATGTAGAGGTATCCCGCGTCGAGGAACCCTTCGAGTCCCGCGCGCAGGATTCGGAATTTTTCCATGCTGGGCGGCAGGAACATCTGGAACGCGCCTTGCTGCTTCTTCATCCACGGCACATGCGCATAGCTGAACATCGCGACGCGGTCGGGATCGAGCGTCAGCGTTTTGGCGATTGTGTCGCGGAAGCTCTCGGCCGTCTGGTGGGGCAGACCGTAGATCAAATCGACGTTAAGGCTCACGAAGCCAAGATCGCGTGCCGCGGCGATTAAGTCGCGGGTCAATTCGTATGGCTGTACGCGATGAATCGTCTGCTGCACAACGTCGGTAAAATCCTGAATGCCGAGGCTGAGGCGGTTGAAGCCGAGCCGGCGCAGCGACTCGAGATGCGCGACGTTCGTGACTCGAGGATCAACTTCGATGCCGATTTCCGCGTCGGGCGCGAAACGAAAATGTTCCCGCGAGTGCGCAAAAAGGTCTTCCATCTGAGCGGGCGTCAAATACGTTGGCGTGCCCCCGCCCCAGTGGAACTGAATCACCGGACGGTTACGCGAAACGAAGCGACCGACGTGGGTGATTTCCTTCTTGAGCGCATCGAGGTAGGGAACAGCAACGTCCTTATTTTTCTGAATCGAAACGTTGCACGCGCAAAAAAGGCAGAGGCTCTCGCAAAACGGAATGTGCATGTAGAGCGAGACAGGGCTGGCCAGGGTTTCGGCCGTTGCGTAGTAATTCTCGAGATCGTCGGGGCCGAAATCGTCCTTCCACACTGGCGCCGTCGGGTAGCTCGTATACCGCGGCCCCGGACGATTGTGCTTTTCGAGAAACGCGTCGGAGACGTTCGCGATCTCGAGTTTTTCGTGCTGCGTGGTCACTGAACTTTCCAGATTCTAGAGTTGCGCCGCCGGCACGCGGACAGGGAAGCGCACCGCCTGCCCCGCTTCCACGAACGCGCGCGCATTCGCAACCGGTGTTGTTGGCAAGATTCCATGCCCTAGGTTCAGAATGTGTCCAAAGCCGCCGGTTTGAAGTACGGCTGTCCGTGCGGCTTCGCGAATCGCTTCCTCCGTCGTCAGCAGCAGCGACGGATCGATGTTTCCCTGCAACGCAATCGAATCGCCGAGCACGGTACGCGCCCGGGCGAGGTCCGTCCGCCAATCGACGCTGACGACATCCGCGCCGGCGTTGCCGAGTTGTTCGAGCAAGTGCGACGAGCCCTTCGCATAGAGTATTTTCGCCACGCTGGAACCAGCCAGCGCTCGGAATATTTTCAGTGTTGCCGGAAGTTCGAACGCCGCGTATTGCTCGGCCCTCAGCTCTCCCGCCCAGGTGTCGAAGAGTTGTACTACTGACGCGCCAGCCTCGATCTGCGACTGCAGATAGCCGATCGTGGCGTCCGCGATGCGATCGAGCAGTTCGCGTACGAGCGCTGGTTCGCTCGCGATCATTTCTTTCGCGCGCGAAATGTCGCCGCGCGTCCGGCCTTCAATCATGTAGCAAGCGAGCGTCCATGGCGCAGCCGCGAAGCCGATCACCGGAACGGTTGGTCCAGCTTCATGGCAGATTGTGCGGATCGCATCGCCCACAAAGCGCGTCTCTTGATTTGGATCGAACGCACGAAGCGTGCGCAGCGCCGCGACGTCGCGAATCGGATTTGACAGCACAGGTCCGTCGTCAGGCACCGCCAGCGGCAAGCCCATTGCCTCAGCGACAATCAAGATGTCCGAAAAAACGATGACCGCGTCGACGCCAATCATACGAAAAGGCTGCAACGAAACTTCCGCGGCAAGTTCGGGCGTCTTACAAATCTCAAGGAAGGAATGGTGGGCGCGAACGGCCTGATACTCCGGCAAATATCGCCCAGCCTGGCGCATGATCCACACCGGTACGCGCTCCACGGGCTGGCACTTGCACGCGCGCAAAAAAAGCTCTTTGCGATTCATCACGAAGGAGACGGCGTCCTTTGGGCTGCAAACCCATGATAACAGATGGCGAAAGCCCGGGTTGGCAACGCTGCGCCGGCCCAGACCCCGCCGCGGCGCCGCCCACGGCGGTAATTTTAGGCGCTATAATGGGGAGCTGCGCGCCTGCTGTGCGCCTCCGGCGAATGGTCCATCTACTGGCGTTTACGATGCTGGCCCTCTATGCGGGTAGCTTTGTTTGCTACGCGCTGAACCTCCGTGCGCCATCGCGGTGGATCGGCCGCACGGCATCATTTCTGCTCGCGGCGGGAATCGTGGCGCAGTATTTTGCGCTCTATGAGCGGTCGGTCGCGCTGCACGCCGTGCCCTATGACGATCTCTACGGTTCGATGTCGCTTTTCGCTTGGCTCCTCGCGCTCACCTATCTTGGACTCGAGCTGTTCCACCGGGAGCGAGCCGTTGGCGCGTTCGTTACAGCGGTGCTGCTCGTGTGGCTTTCGGCTGTGTGGCTCTGGATTCCTGACCCTGTCGCGGTTCCGGCGCAAATCCGCGGTCCGATCTTTGCGTTTCACGTCACGTTGAATACATGGGCTTACGCGGCCTTTGCACTCTCATTCATCCTGAGCGCGATCTACGTGGCGCAGAATCGGCTACTCCGTTCGCGGCGCCTCAGCTTGGCATTCTGGCGGTTCCCCGCGTTGGACGTGCTGGAGCGTATGTCGCGCAGTAGCGTAATTATCGGCCTGGCCGCGCTGGTTGTGGGGGTGACATTCGGTTTGATCTGGCAGCACCGCCTGAACGGGGCAGTTTCGCTCGGCGATCCGAAGGTCGTGATCACGCTGGCAATTGCAGGTGTATACGTGGCATACCTTGCGCTCGGTCGAAACGCGACGTGGCGCGGTGCGCGTGCCGCGATGCTTTGCGTCGCGAATTTCATGGTGGTTCTATTTAGCTACACGTTCGTGAATCTATACCTGACGAGGTTTCATCGTTTCCTCTAATGGCGACGATTGCCAATTCGGAGCGCGTCGATAAGATCCGCGTTCAGCTCGCGGTGATCGGTTGCAGCCACCGTACCGCACCGGTGGAGCTGCGCGAACGCATCGTTTTTAGCCGCGAGCAAGCTCTCACGGCCGCCGACCATCTGCGCCGCGAAGGAATTCTGGAAGAGGCCGTGGTGTTCTCGACCTGCAATCGCAGCGAGCTCTATGGCGTTCCGTCGGACTCGATCGCGTCGCCTGCGTCGGCGATGGAGGAGTATTTCACGTCGTTCCACGGCATTCCGCGCCGCGAACTCGATGGACGCATTTATCGCGAGCAAGGCGGAGACGCAGTGCGCCATTTGTTTCGTGTTGCTGCGGGGCTCGATTCCATGCTGCTCGGCGAAGCGGAAATTCTGGGCCAGCTGCGTACCGCGTACAACCAGGCGCTCGAACACGGCGCCACCGGCCCTGTGCTGAATCGCGTGTTTCAGGGCGCGCTAGAAGTCGGCAAACGTGTGCGCAGCGAAACGGAAGTGGGCGCGAGGCCGATGTCGGTTGCGTTCGCGGGCGTGAAGCTCGCAGAACGCGTGTTCGGCAGCCTGAAGGCGCATTCGGCGCTGATCGTCGGAGCGGGCGCGGTGGCCGAACAGGTTGTCGAACACATGCAGAATCGCGGCGTGAAAGACCTTCGCGTCGTGAACCGCTCGTTCGAAAACGCGTCCGACCTTGCGAGTCGCGTAGGCGGCGAAGCGCTGCCATGGGAATCGCTCGGCTCGGCGCTGGGAGTTTCGGACGTGATCGTAACGTCCGTCGCATCGTCGACTCCGGTGCTCACGCGTGCAACGCTCGAACGCGCGCTGGCGAAGCGCTCCGGTAAACCCGTGTTTGCGGTCGATCTGGGCGTGCCGCGAAACATTGAAGTCGAAGCGGCCGGACTCTACAACTTCTACCTCTACAACATCGACGATCTCGGCGCGATCGTGGAACAGAATCGCAAAGCGCGAGAATCGGAAATTCCGCGCGCCGAAGCCATCATCGATGAGCACGTTCGAAAGTTTGAGGCGTGGCGCGCCGCACTCGAGGCGGGCTCAATCGTCAGCGATCTCCGCGGACGCTTTCACGCAGAGCGCGAAGCTCTGATTCGCGAGATGCTCGCCGAGCGTGCTGACGTTTCTCCCGAAGAGCGCGACCGCATCGCGCACATTACGGAAGAACTGGTGGAGCGGCTGATGGCGCAGCCTTCCGAAACTCTACGCAAAGGGCCCGGGATGCGCGGGCGCATGGCCGGACTTGAAGCGATTCGCCACCTTTTCGGTTTGGGCGAGGGCAAGGAGTGAAGCCCCTTCGCATCGGCACGCGCGGGAGTAAGCTCGCGCTCTGGCAGGCGAATCACCTTCGCGACGCACTGCGAGAAAAGTGCGGCGTCGAGTCTGAAATCGTCGTGATCAAAACGTCGGGAGATCTGCACTCGAACGCTCCCGTCGAGCGGCTCGGTATCAAAGGTGTGTTTACCGCGGAACTTGAGCATGCTTTGTACGATCGTCGCGCCGATCTTGCTATACACAGTATGAAGGATGTGCCGACGGACTTCTCGGACGTTTGCCGGCTGTCGATTGTGTTCGAACGCGAAGATCCGCGCGAAGTTTTGATATCTCGACGTGGCGAAAGCCTCGATTCGCTACCTGCGCGCGCGCGAATCGGAACGAGCAGCCTACGGCGCGCAGCACAGTTGCGAAGGGCGCGTCCCGACTTTGAAATTCTGGAGATTCGCGGAAACGTTGACACGCGTATTCGGAAACTGGATGACGGCGAGTATGACGCGATCGTTCTGGCAAAAGCGGGCGTGACGCGGCTCGGACTTGCGGCACGGATCACGCAGGTGATTGATCCTGCGATCGTGCTGCCGGCCGTGGGGCAGGGCGCGCTGGCCGTGGAATACCTCGAAGCGAATCGCGACCTGGTTCGTTTTCTCGATCGCCTCGAGCATCGTGAGACTGTCCTCGCTGTTACGGCCGAACGCGCGGTGATGCGTACGTTGCACGGCGGCTGCCGGTTGCCACTGGGCGGATATGCGCGTTTTGAGGGCGAGTCGCTGGTTCTCGATGCGTGCGTTTTCTCGGAAGACGGCGCGCAAACGGTTCGCGCGCGTGGCGTGGACTCATGCACGGATGCGAAGAGCGCCTGGGACCTGGGCTGCCGCGTTGCGAACGAAATGCTCGCGAACGGCGCCGACAAAGTGCTGGCCGGTACGTCGCGCGCGACGGTGCGCTGAATCAAGAATCGCATGGATAAACCACTCCAACACAAACGAATCGTCGTCACGCGCGCGCCGGAGCAGGCGTTGGAACTTGTGCGCGAACTGGAAGCGCTGGGCGCGGACGTGAGCCTGATGCCGACCGTTAGTTTCGCTGCCGCCGAGCACACCGCCCCGCTCGATGCCGCGCTTCATCGCCTCTCCGAATTCGACTGGCTCGTATTTCCAAGCCAGAACGCGGTGCGCTATTTTTGCGAACGAGCGAAGGCCATAGGCATCGCCCGAGCCCAATTCCAGCGGCCGACGCTCAACGTCGCCGCCGTTGGTCCCGCAACATCCCTCGCTGCCTCCGAAGCGGGCTTTCGCGTCGCGTACGCTGCGCGCAATCCCTCAGGCGAAGCGCTCGCGAGCGAACTCACGCGCTTCGTCGCCGGAAAATCGGTCCTCCTGCCACGCAGCGATCGTGCTGACGTTCGCTTGCAGCACGGCCTTACCGACGGAGGAGCGAAGGTAGAGGATGTGATAGCGTATCGCACGCTCGGCGCGGCCGAAGTGAACGCCGAGGCTCTTGCCGAACTGCGTGCAGGCGCCGTCGACGCTATTCTTTTCGCAAGTCCGTCGGCGTTTCACAATTTAAGCGACGCGATTCCGCTGCCCGAACTCGCGATACTTTCGATGCGCGTGAACTTCGCGGCCATCGGTCCGACTACGGCGAAAGCGCTGCGCGAAGCCGGCGTGCGCGTTGCGATTCAGCCGGCGCACGCCTCGGCAATTCTGCTTGCCGATGCCGTCGGAAAATTTTATGCGCGGGGGGACGAGCCGCTCGCGAAAGAGGCCAGGACTCAATGAGTTTCCCGGTTCACCGCCCGCGGCGGCTTCGCCGCACCGGCGCCATTCGAAATTTGGTTCGCGAGACGCGCGTCACGACGGATGGGCTCGTCTACCCGATGTTTGCGACGCCCGGCACGAAAGTGCGCAACGAAATATCGTCGATGCCCGGGGTGTATCAGCAGTCCGTCGATCAGATTGTGGAAGAATGCCGCGAACTCGTCGACCTTGGCATTCCCGCCGTGATTCTTTTTGGCCTACCGGAAAAGAAAGACGAAATCGCAAGCGAGGCCGCTTCACACGAAGGCAGCGTTCAGCGGGCTGTTCGTGCGATTCGCGAAGCAAAAATCAATTTGATCGTGATCACCGACGTCTGCTTGTGCGAATACACCAGCCACGGCCACTGCGGAATGATCAAAGACGGCGAAGTCGTGAATGACGTAAGCCTGAAAATTCTCGCCGACGCGGCGCTCTCGCACGTTGAGGCTGGCGCTGATATTGTCGCCCCATCGGACATGATGGATGGCCGCGTCGCCGCGATTCGCACACGACTCGACACGAAAGGATTTCAGAACATAGCGATCATGTCCTACGCGGCGAAATACAGTTCCGCGTTCTACGGCCCATTCCGCGAAGCCGCCCAATCCACGCCGCAGTTCGGCGACCGCCGGAGCTACCAGATGGATCCGGCTAACGCGCGCGAGGCTTTGAAGGAAGTCACGCTCGATTTGGACGAAGGCGCGGACATCATTATGGTGAAACCTGCGCTGCCGAATCTCGACATCATCTACCGCGTGCGCGAACGGTTCGACGTGCCGGTGGCGGCGTACAACGTAAGCGGCGAATACGCGATGGTGAAAGCCGCGGCTCGCAATGGTTGGATTGATGAGCGCCGCGCCGTGATGGAAGTTGCAACTTCGATCGCCCGCGCTGGCGCATCGATTGTGCTGACCTACCACGCCAAAGATATTGCAAAGTGGCTAAAGGAAGAAGAGTGAGCAGCGGCCCGGCGAAGAAGTCTGAACAGGCAACGCATCCGACGCACGCGCGTCCGAAGTCGGCGGCGATTTTCGACCGTGGCACGCGCACGCTCGTTGGTGGCGTGAACAGCCCGGTGCGGGCGTTTCGCGCCGTTGGCGGCAGCCCGCTGGTGATCGATCGCGCGAGCGGCGCGCGCCTCTGGGATGTGGATGGGCGCGAGTACATCGACTACGTCTGCTCGTGGGGCGCGCTGATTTTGGGCCACGCATATCCGGACGTCGTTGCCGCGATTGCGGATCAGGCGGCGCGCGGCACCAGCTACGGTATGACGTCGCCGCTCGAAATTGAGCTGGGAGAAAAAATCGCCTCGGCGTTGCCGTCCGTTGAAATGGTGCGGTTCGTCAGCTCCGGCACGGAAGCGACGATGTCCGCTGCGCGGCTCGCTCGCGCGTTTACCAAGCGCGAACTGATCGTGAAATTCGAGGGCTGCTACCACGGGCACTCGGACGCTTTTCTCTCCGAGGCTGGTTCGGGGCTCGCAACACTCGGCATCGCCGCGTGTCCCGGCGTGCCCGATGCTTTTGCGAATCTCACGCTGAACGCGCCGTTTAACGATTTGCCCGCGCTGGAGAAATTGTTCAAGGCTCACACGGGCAAAATCGCTGCGGTGATCGTCGAGCCGGTCGTTGCGAATATGGGCGTGGTGCCGCCAGTGACGGGCTTTCTTGAATCGCTACGCGCGATCACAGAACGCGAAGGCGCGCTGCTCATTTTCGACGAAGTGATTACCGGATTTCGCCTCGGGTACGGCGGCGCGCAAGCTGTCTACAAAATTCGGCCTGACCTTACGACGCTGGGAAAGATTATCGGCGGAGGATTGCCGGTCGCCGCCTATGGCGGACGCCGCGAGATCATGCAGCATCTCGCGCCGCTGGGACCGGTGTACCAGGCCGGTACACTCTCCGGCAATCCGCTCGCGATGCGCGCCGGACTCGCCACGCTGCCGAGACTCGAAGCGGTCGATTTCTATCCGGCGATCGATCGTCGAACGGCGCGCCTCGCCGACGGCTTGCGCGCCGCGTCGCATGAATTTTCGATCCCTGCGCGCGTGAATGTCGCGGGTTCGCTGCTCACTCTGTTTTTCACGCGTAGCGCGGTGGGGAACTACACAGACGCGAAGAAATCCGACACCGCGAAATTCGCGGCATTCTTTCAGGCCATGCTTGATCGCGGCATATTCCTACCGCCATCACAGTTCGAGGCGCTCTTCATATCCTCTACGCACACGGACGCGGACATCGACCGCACCATCGAATCCGCCCGCGAATCTTTTAAATCAATCGCGTAGCGTCATCACGGCACCGCGGGCGAACATCCGGAGAATCCGGATGCGCTTTTGCCTTTTCGGCGAACGGAAATGCCTGGCCACTCGATGGAAAACCAGCGCCGCTAAATCCCGCTAGATCTCCCTGAATCGTCGGCCGTGACGCAGGTTGACCCGGTAAACCCCGTGTCTTCAATACGTAGCGTGGGGAGTACGGATGGTACCGCTGTTGCAAATTCATTCCTCGTCCAGCGATAAACGAGGCGAACGGAATGATTCTGGCGGTCGCAGCACTGACGATAAGCGCGTTGGGATCGACGCCGGTTCCGACTGCGGCTAACGCCGCAAACGCCAACCCGACTGCGTCGGCAGCCTCAGCCGATACTTCGCTGCTTTTCCCGGATGCGTCGCGCGAGGCCAGCACGACGATCACCCTCGAATCCGATAGCGGCATCGCACGCCTCGACGTCAGTAACGTTCACTTCGACCGTAACTCAGGTCCGGTGATGACGGCTTCGCTCGTCAGCCGCGAAACTTTCCTGGAAGAAGCCGGTTCCTCGGCGCTCTCAGGTACGACATTGCCCGATCCTGAGCCGACGCGCGAGCACCGGGTCACGCCTGCGGTTTCGACGCCTGCTCGCCGCATGTGGCTTGCTCTAGCGTTCGCAGAACACGGAGCGGCCGCGTTCGATGCTTACTCGACGCGTATCTCGATCGGCCACGGCAACGTGGAGGACGATCCGCTGATGCGCCCGTTCGCGCACTCCCCTGCAATCTATCTCGCGACGCAGGTCACGCCGGTGCTGTTCGATTATCTTGCACGGCGCATGCAGCGCAGCGAATATGGTATGCTTCGCCGCGTGTGGTGGCTGCCGCAGTCTTTGAGCACTGGCGTTTCGATTTTTTCAGGTGTGCACAACCTGAACTTGGCGGCGGAAAAATAGAGATTCTGAAATCGTATTTTCTCATCCTGGCGGGGAGAAGATGCGAAGGGCACCCGACGCTCTCCTCGGGTGCCCTTTTTTATTGCGAGTAAAATCTGTTCCGCTATGGAACTCCTATGCGGGGTTACGCGCCGAATCCGACGGCCGCCGCCAGACGCTCCGCACTCGCAGTCGAATTTGCCATCCGTTGGATCGACCAGTCGGCGCCGCGATGTCCTGCGACGACCGCCGCCGAAATATCCGACACCGGGCCGATCGAATCCGTGTTCGCGAAAAAGATGCGGTCCATCGGGCGGCTCGCGACCGGAATTCTTTTCGTAAAGTTTCCCGGCACGGGCAAGTACATCGGATGGCCGCGCCGATAGAAATGCACCTCGATCGGCTCGGCATCGCGGAATTCCGGCTGCAATTTTCGAAAGTCGCGCAAAATATTCTCCGCAATCGTTTGGCAGGATTCGTCCTGAAGCAGCAGCGGCCGCTGCTGTTCGCTCAGCGGTGCATAGAACGTCAAAATGTTGTTCGTCTGTTTGTAAGCCTTGTCGTTTTTCTGCAGCACCCAATCCGCAACTATGAAATCAGTAAACGCGTTGCCAGGGCACCACGTGTCGTAGGCCTTGTTGTAGACGGGCTTGTCGAAAATCATGTTCACGACGGGGTATGGGCAATACCGAAATGCTCGCATCGCGGAAGCCTGTTCTTCCGGTAGGCCCGCGACGAGCCGAGCGGTGATGAATTTCGGCGTCGCCATAATCACGGCTTTCGCGGCGACGGTGTGAGCTTCACGGTCGCGGAAGTACGTCACGTTTACTTCTGTCTTTTGCGGATCGACCGAGACGATCGTAGCGTCGCCCAACATGCGCTCGCCGTGCTTCGCCGTCAGAGATTTCGCCAGCGCTGCCGCTAGCGCCCCGTTGCCACCCGGCAACGTGACTCGCACGTCCGGCTCTTCACCCGCGCTGTAGTGCAAATCCTCGACGACACACAGAGCCGCGGTGTCCTGCGTTTTCGCGCCCCAGTTAGAAGGGCCATAAGCGTCCCACCACTGTGTCAGCTCCGGCGGGTACGACTTCAAAATGTCGGTGATCGGAAAGCTGTCGAGGTGCGCCGCGTCCTTCTCCGGATCCATTGCCAGTAGCGTGGCGCGAAATTTCTTGAACGCTGTGCGCACAGAAATCGGGTAGGGAAGGTGATCGAGCCCGCTGCGCCACGTGTCCTCCACATACTCGCCGCGAAGGATGGAAGGATCATGCGAATCGATTGGTAGAAGCGTGATGCCGAGTTCCTTTGCGAGCTGGTAACTCTCGGTATCTTTCTCGTCGAACGCGGAGCCGGTCGCGAATCCCTGACCTTGATATTCCTCGCGGTAGGCGTTCCCGCCGAAGTGCGGCTCCTTTTCGAGGAGCAGGAAATTATGGTCACGTAGAAAGTAGGCCGCAGCCATGCCGCTCACACCACCGCCGATTACGATCACGTCGTAGCGTTTCGAAACCGGCGGCTTCTCGAACATAGTTCCGTCGCGCACTTCATGGCAGATGGCGAAATGATCGCCTTCGATTTGCGCAGTAGGTTCGTCGGAAGCCGGACGCAGCGAGTGCGGGAACGGGCAACCTGCGCTGACGCTTCCCGCCACAACGAATTTCAAAAAGTCCCGGCGTGACGTGGTCACGGGAGTTCTCCTTGTGCGGTTGCGACGGTAAGTTGCGGCGTGGGTTCAGTGGCGTGCGTAGTGCGACTGCGCAGGCGATACCACACCAGAATGATTCCGATGGAAAAGCAGAGAATGAGCGTCGAGATAGCGTTGATCTCCGGCGTGATGCCCCGGCGCAAACGCGACCAGATTTCGAGCGGCAAAGTGTTGTCGCGGCCTATCAAAAAGAAGCTGACGGCAATCTCATCAAACGACAACGTGAAAATCAGCAAGCCCGCCGCGATCAGCGAGACGCGCAGGTTCGGCAGCGTGATCTTCCAGAAAGTGCTCCACGGATTCGCACCCAAATCCTGCGACGCTTCTTCCTGTGCGCGGTCGAGCTTCTGCAAACCGGCAAACAGCTCCGTCGTAGCAACGGAGATCAGCGCCGTGCCGTGGCCCAGCGTCACCGTGACGAGGCTCAACTTCATGTGTACCTGGACGAAAAGCATCAGCAGCGAAAGACCCGTGATGATTCCCGGCAAAATCAGCGGGAGTAGCACCAGCCGTCGGAACAAAGCTTTACCCGGGAACTCGCTGCGATCGAGCGCGAGCGCGGCGGGCAACCCCAAACCGAGCGCTATTGCGACGGCGCAAATCGCGACGATGGCGCTATTCAGTACGGAATCCCATAACGCGCTGTCCTGGAAAAGCTGTTTGTACCAATCAAACGTCCAGTTCGTTGGCGGAAAGCCGCCGACTCCGCCTCCATTAAAAGAGTAGACGACCAGAACCAGAATCGGCAGATAGAGGAACGCATAGATGGCGAACGCGTAAGCGCTCAGCAGCGGATTGCGCGCGAGTCTGGTGTCGCCGCTCACGATACGGTGAACCTCTTTTCCATGCGCTCGGTAGCAAACAGGATCATGACCACAACCATCAGCATGCACAGCGAAATTGCCGCGCCCAGCGGCCAGTTGTACGCGGCCCCGAACAAACTCACCACCACGTTCGAAATCATGATGCCGCTCGACCCGCCGACGAGCAGCGGCGCGAGAAAGTCGCCGAGTGTCAGCACGAACGCGAATGTCGCACCAGCAATCACGCCCGGCAACGACAGTGGCAGAATCACGCGCCGGAACGTTTGCCACGGCGAGCAACCGAGATCCTGCGAAGCTTCGACGAGATTGCGCGGGATGTGTTCGAGCGACGCGTAAATCGGCAGGAATACAAACGGGGTATAAATGTGCGTAAGCGTGAGAATTACGGCGAAGGGGCTGTAGAGCAGAAATTCGAGCGGCGCGTGGGTGATGTGGAGATACTGCAGCAAGCCATTGAGCACCCCGTCGCTGCCGAGAATCGTCTTCCACGCATACCCACGCACCAAGTAACTCGCCCACAGCGGAATGATCACCAGTTGATACGCGAGTTCCTTGCGCGCCTGTGTGTAGAACGAAACGTAATACGCGAGCGGATAGCCGAGCAACAGCGCGAGCAGCGTCACCGATCCCGCGATGCGCACCGAGCGAAGAAAAACTTCAACGTACAGCGGCTTTTCGAGAAGCTGACGGTAGTTGTCCAGCGTCCAACTGTGAACAATGGTTTGGAGAGGCGAGACCGACCAGAAGCTGTAGCAGAACAGCATTGCGTACGGAACAAGCAGCAGCGCCACAACCCACGCGAGCGGCGGAATCGTGACAGTCGCCTTGTAGGCACGCGAATACATGCTAGTCGCCGCCTTCGGTGACGCGAGTCGCATCGTTTGCGTCGAACTCGAACTCGTGTTCGCCGGTCAGCGGGCCGGGCGCCGCGATGCGAGCTCGCACCACATGCGAGGAGCCGCAATCGATTTCGATCGCGTCCATCGCGCCACCAAACGACTGATTGCGAATTGTTCCGCGGAATCGCGCCACGGAAATGTCGGGCGCAGAAGCACTCGCGCCGCCCTGTACAAGCCGGATCGCCTCCTGGCGCAGCGAAAATGTTGCCTTGCCCCGCGATTCGAAAGTTCGCCACACAATCGGTCCCGCGCTCGCGATGCCGTCGCGAATGTCGGCGCGCAGCAGATTCGTCTGCCCAATGAATTGCGCGGCGTAGGCCGTCGCAGGCCGTCCGTAGATTTCGCGAGGGCTTGCGATTTGCTCAAGGTACCCGGCGCGAAGCAGCGCGACGCGGTCCGAAAGCGCCATCGCCTCTTCTTGATCGTGAGTCACAAAAATAAAAGTGATCCCAACTTCGCGCTGCAGCGACTTCAGCTCGACCTGCATCTGGCGTCGCAAATTTGCGTCGAGCGCCGAAAGCGGCTCGTCCAGCAGCAGCACGCGAGGCCGGTTCACGAGGGCGCGCGCGAGTGCGACGCGTTGCTGTTGGCCGCCGCTCAGCTTGGACGGCGCGGATTTCGCGAAGTCGCCCATCTTCACCATGTCGAGCGCCTTCGCGACGCGACCCGGAATCTCCGACGCTGTGGTGCGTGATGCGCGCAAGCCGTATGCGACATTGTCGAACACCGAAAGGTGCGGGAAGAGCGCGTAACTCTGAAACACGGTGTTCACGGGCCGCTTGTGCGCAGGCACGTTGTCAATGCGCGCGGCCGACATCAAGATCGCGCCACCGTCGAGCTGCTCGAAACCTGCGATCAGGCGCAGCAAAGTTGTTTTGCCCGAGCCGCTCTCGCCGAGGATCGTCAGAAATTCGCCGCTCGCGACGTTCAGCGAAATCCCGCGCAGCACCGGCCGCGCTCCGTAGCGCTTCGTGACCTCGCGAATTTCGAGCAAGACGTCCGCTGAACCAGCCGGCACCGGCGTTTTCTCAATTGGCGAGGGAGAAGACATTAGTCAACTCGGCCGTATCGCACCACGGCGTCGCACGCACACACGAGCCCGCGAAGTATCACTGCGCGCCCTTCACTTCGTTCCAGATCTCGTTGTACTTGTCGCGGCGCGGAACCTGCTGCCAGAAATAGATGTGGCTCATGTAGCCGTTCACGTCGTCGAGATGCAGCGACGCGCGTTGTTCCGGCGTCATCAGCCCGCCTGCCTCTGGGTTCGCCGGATCGTAACCAGTCACGTCGCTCACGGCTTTCTGCGTTTTTGCTTGGATCATGTATTCTAGAAACTGCGTCGCCAGTTCCTTGTTCTCGCTCGCTTGCGTGATCATCAGATGGTCGATCCATCCAGTCGTGTTTTCCTTGGGAATCGTTTCGCCGATGGGGAAGTTCGCTTGGCGAAGTTGGTTCGTCATCAGCGGCCATCCCATCGCGGCCACGACTTCGTGATTCTGAAAAAGGTTGGTCAGCTCGCCGCCCGTCGTCCAGAACTTACGGATGTTGGGCTTCAGCTCGATCAACTTCGCCTTCACCGCATCAAGTTCGGCGTCGCTCAGGTTGTAAATGTGATCCGGGTCGGGCTTGTCGTAGCCGAGCACTTGCGCGGCCATGTAAATCGTCGAAAGTTCATCCCACACCGAGATTTTATTTTTGAGCGACGGATCCCACAGCGCGGCCCAGCTATCGGGCGCCTTCGGAAATGCTTTCGTATCGTAGAGCAGGGGATTGGGGCCCCAAGTGAACGGCACGCCGTACGTTTCCCCGTTCACCTTTACGAGGGGCATCGAGCGCAACCGTTCAGACAGCTGCGGATACGACGGCAGCTTCGAAAGATCGAGGGGCGCAGCCAGGCCCGACGACGCGATCATTGTCGCGACGTCGCTCGACGGTGAAATCACGTCGTAATTGCTCGCGCCGCCGCCGCGCAGCTTTGCCACCAGTTCGTCGCTTGAGCCCATGTACGCCGCGCTGATTTTGCAATTGTGCGACTGCTCGAACGCCTGAATGTACGACGGGTCGGCGTATCCTTCCCAGACCAGCAGGCTGAGCGTCGGCGTTTTTTTCGCGCAGCCCGCCCCGATGAATACGACGACGAGCGCCACACCACCAAGCACGAGCAACCGCCACTTCCGAAGTGACCTCATGCACTCTCGCTTTTCCCGCGAACGCCACGCGCGGGCTAGAACGTCGGCGGCGTGTTCACCCACAGCACGAGCGTTTCGCTTTTCCCCGGATTTTTCCAGTGATGTGCGTTGCTGCTTTCAAAATAAAAACTGTCGCCTTCCGCTAGCCGCGCAGTCTCGCCGTTATCGAGTGTGATCTCCAGCGTTCCGCGGAGTATATACAGAAACTCCTCGCCCTCGTGCGCGTAGGATTCACCGCTGCTGGCCGATGGCGCGATGCGAAAAAGATGCGGCTCCATCATCGTATTGCCCCAGGCGAGCAGTTCCATGCGCACGCCGGGGCCCGCATTCAACACTTTGCGTTCATTTGGCTGCACGCGGCCGGGATTCGCTTCGGACGGATTGAACAGCGAAAGAATATTCAGTTGGTAGAAACGCGCGAGCTTGCGCAGCGTCGAGACCGACGCGCTCATCTGTTCGCGCTCGACCGCGCTCAGAAATCCCACCGAGACGCCCGCTTCGCGCGCGACCTGCGCGAGGGAATATCCATAGTGCATTCGCATCCGGCGCAAACGCGCGCCCACCGAGCTCGAACGCGGCTGTGGTGCCGCGTTCGTCAGCAGGCCCTGCGTCTTCATCATGTGCACAATCGCCGGCGCGTTCATTTTTCGCGCGCGGCGGAGGAACTGTGCGCGCTTCAGGATTCGGATGTCGTCCTGCGTGTAGACCCGGTATTTGCTCTGCGTCCGCTTCGGGGAAACGAGGCCAAGGTTTTCCCACAATCGCAATACCGTGGGAGAAATTCCGACCAGTCGAGACACGTCGCTGATGCGAAGGTAACCGTGAGCTGGCGACTTCGGTGTGGACGTCTTGCGCGCGCTGGACAAAATCAAAATCCCCTTGACATCATGAGGGGCTTCTTCTAACGTTCGCGGATTATAGTAAGGTTTTTTCGCAGCCTGCAACTGAAAAACGGGGTTGAGCGTCTCGGGGGTGCGTGGCGCCAGCTATTTCCAAAGGAGCGGCTATGAAAGCGACGGGGTGGTTACGGGTGTGTCTATTGGTGTTTCTGGGCTTGATCGCCGCCGGCGCCGCCTGGGGACAGACGAACGGTTCGATCCGCGGAACGGTAACCGACCCTTCCGGCGCCGTGATTCCCGGAGCTAACGTCTCAGTCGTCCTTACCGGAACCGACGCAACCCGCACCGCCACCACCGACAAGGACGGCGCCTTTGAAGTCGCCGAGTTGCCAGTCGGCACCTACGCCATCACCGTCGATGCGCAGGGCTTTAAGAAGTCAGTGTCGCAGGGCGTGGTCGTGAGTATCGGTCACGTGGCCTCCGTCACGATCGCGATGCAAATCGGCGCTGGCGCCGATACGGTCACCGTCGAAGCCAACGTCGCCCAAGTCGAAACGTCCAGCACTCAGTTGGGCGCGGTGATGACGGACACTTCGATTCGCGAACTTCCTCTCAACACCCGAAACGCCTACGCCCTCCTTCAACTCCAAGCTGGCGTGCAGTCCCAGGTGGGCGCGGACCTCTTTTACGGCAGCGACAACCCGGGCGTCGTTTCGGTGAACGGTGGCCGTGGGCGCTCGAACAACTACATGGTGAACGGCGGCGACGCGAACGACATCTTTGTAAACGCCCCGGCGATCGAGCCTTCGCCAGACGCGATCGAAGAGTTCCGGGTTCTTACCAATACGTTTGACGCTGAGTTCGGCCGCAACTCCGGTTCTGTCGTTAACGTAGTCACCAAGTCCGGCACCAACGAGTTCCATGGCGACACTTACGAGTTCTTCCGCAACAACGGATTGAACACGCGCGGATATTTCGATCCTGACGTCGCTCCTTACCACCAGAACCAGTTCGGCGTCACTGCAGGCGGGCCGATCAAAAAAGACAAAAGCTTTATCTTCGGATCGTACGAAGGAAATCGGTTGATCCAGGGAATCTCGTCTGGGCAGGTTTTTCTTCCGAGCACCGCTGAGGCGACTGGAGATTTCTCCGGCAATCCCCAGCTTTTTAGCGGAACAGTCACCGATCAGGCGTTTGCGAATCAGTTGGCTGCGCGAAGCACCGGAGGCAGCGGAGTAACGTGTGCTCAGGCTGTCGCAACTGCCGGGGGCGTGCCCATCGCGCCAGGCAACCCATATTCGCAGATTTTTCCAGGTAACAAAGTTCCCCTTCCATGCTTTGATCCCACCGCGTTAGCTCTCTACAACAACTACGTCGCCCCCTTTCAGGGTGACGTCAATCCCAATTCCGGGGCGCTCAGCATCACTCCGTCTCAATCTGAGTACGTAAACCAGTTTACGATTCGCTTCGACCAAAAGCTGAATGCGAATCAGCAGCTTTCGGTTTACTACTACTTCCAAAACGATTCGACTACGGTGCCATTCTCAACGTTCCAGGCAGCCGGCGCGAACGTCCCCGGTTTTCCGGCGCTGACTTCGACGCGCGGCCAACAGTGGAACATTTCGCACACCTGGACGCTTGGATCCACCGCTGTGAATGAAGCTCGTTTCAGCTATTTCCGGGAGGGGCAGGGCAATCTGAACCACCCGATCAATACTTTGCCCGCTGTTCAAGACGCTTGCGGAACCTACGTCCCGGCCACGAATTGCTTCACGGATCCTTCCAATCCTATTCTCGGAATTACCACGGACATCCCCGGCCACATGGGAGCTCCGTTTGTGAGCGTAGCCGGCGGATTTGCGATCGGAAACAACTTCGAAGGTGAACTGCCTCAGACCGGAAACTCGTTCCAATGGACGGATACGTTCACGAAGTCCTACGCAAAGCACACGCTAAAAGTTGGTGGCGACGTGCGGCGGGCCCAGTTCAACCAATTTCTCTACTACAACATCAACGGCAGTTTCAGCTTCCAAACGGATTCAAATCTGTGCTCGCCTGCAAACCCAGTTGGCCCGCCGAACTGCGACACACCCAGCGGCAACGATCTCGGCGGCTCCGACGCGTACGCTAACTATTTTCTGGGAGTTCCGAACTCGTATTCGCAGGGCGCAGCGCAAGGCGAATATGTGAGAAACACAGCGCTTTACGTATTCGCTCAAGATAGTTGGAAGATCAAACAGAACCTCACGCTCAACTACGGCTTGCGGTGGGAACTCAACACGCCCTACTACGATACGGAAAATCGGCTCCAGACTTTCCGCCCCGGCGAGATTACGACGAAATATCCATGCTGGATTTACACCGCGGGGTCTCAGACAGCCGGGTACAGTCCGGGCGATTGCAGCCAAAACAGTGCGCAGAACTCCGTAAACCCGGTCGGGTTAGTATTCCCCGGCGACCCGGGCGTTCCGCGAGGCTTGACTTCAACCTATTACAAGGCCTTCGCACCGCGCATCGGCCTCGCCTGGTCGCCTTCCCAGACCGATGGCATGTTGGGAAAGCTCTTCGGCGGACCCGGCAAGACCAGCATCCGCGCGGGCTACGGTATCTTCTACAACCCGATCGAACAGCTCGTCCTGGAGCAATTCAGCGCGGAACCACCGTTCGGCGGCAGCGCGTTCAACAGCTTCCCGAACTTCAATTTGCCGTTCCTACCGCAGTCGAGCGATCCGGTAGCGGGTCCGTACTCGCCCAATCCTTTCCAGGGCATCATTCACCAGACGCCGACCACACCGTGTCCCGATCCAGCCGGGCCCGCCGGCTGCGTGGACTGGGCTTCTTTCCGTCCGATCCTGCTCTACGGCGAATTCGCGCCGCACTTGAAGAGCCAGTACGCAGAACAGTACAACCTCACGGTCGAACGCCAGTTGACCAAGGACATGCTGCTCCGCGTCTCGTACGTAGGCACTCAGGCACATCACCTGTTGGCGTCCCACGATTTGAATTACGGAAATCCCGAAACATGTCTGCAGTTGAACAACATCCTCGGCGCTGGGACATGCGCGCCGTTCGGATCGGACAGTCAATACATCGTTCCGGCTGGAACCACGATACCGACCTACACACCGCCGCCGGGAGCCGCCGTAGTCACCGGGTGTAATGGGCTTTATTTGCCGTACAACGCGGGCACCGGTGGAAATTGCATTCCGGCCGGAACGACGCTGACGAATCCGGTAAACCTCGTCGGTCTGCGCAAGTATTCGTCGCCGAATTGCCAGCCGCTCACCGGCACGGGCTGCCCGATCGACGGCGTTCCCGTCTTTAGCAACATCTTCGCCGAAGACACGATCGCAAACTCGGTTTACAACGGACTTCAGATATCGCTGGAGAAGAGCTACTCGCATGGCTTGCTGTTCCAGGCGTCGTACACCTTCAGCAAGGCGATTGATCAGGGCGCATCGTTCGAGAATGAGCTGAACCCCATCAACTACAACTTCACTCGTGGAGATTCGCTCCTCGACGCGAAGCACCGCTTCGTTTTTAGCCCCGTCTGGATGTTCCCCATTCCGAAATACGACGGGTTCCGCGGCAAGGTAGCGAACGGTTGGGGTGTATCTGCGATCATCACTTATCAAAGCGGATTCCCGATTCGTGTGCAGGATCAGAACGACACGGAGTTGATGAGCAGCTTCTTCTTCGAGGATGCCAACACGCCGGAAGCGACCGGGAAAGTCACGTTCACCAACCCGAAGACCAATGGCGGGCAATACTTCAATTCATCGAATATCACGGATTCCAACCTCGGCACCTTCGGCAATATGCCTCACGCATTGTGCTGCGGTCCGGCGATCAGCAACACTGACCTCGTGATTTCCAAGAAGACGCCCATCAACGAGCGCTTCAATACCGAGTTCCGTACCGAGTTTTACAACGCGTGGAACCATACGCAGTTCGCTAACCCCGATGGCAACTTCACGGATGGAACCCCAGCGAACGGCGGAACGTTCGGTGTGATTCTGAAGACTCGCGAAGATCCTCGCGTGATGCAGTTCGCGCTGAAGCTGATGTTCTAGGAAGTACGAGCGATGTATGGAAATCGAGCGAGGGAGCCCCGAAGCTGGGGCCCCTCGCTTTCTTGCGTAGTGCAAATAAATAGAAACACGGGGCCACGGGACAATTATGAAACTGTTTGTACTGGGAGCGGGACTGATGGGCCGCGCGGTCGTTTACGACCTCGCGGGTGCTCGCGAGGTGCGTGAGATTGTCGTCGCGGATTTCGATAGGGCGAGAGCCGAAGATGTGGCGAAAAAGTTCGGCAAGGGAAAAGGTAAAGCCGTCTTCGCCGACGTGCGCGATGAAAAGCACCTGGCGAAATTGCTGCACGGTTCATCGATCGTTCTGAACTGTACGCAGTACAACTGGAATTTGGACGTCATGCGTGCCGCCATCGCCGCGAACATTCATTACATGGATCTCGGCGGCCTCTACCACATGACGAAGAAGCAGTTCGCACTAGATAAGGATTTTCGCCGCATCGGCAAGCTCGCAATCCCTGGAATGGGTGGCGCGCCGGGTATCACCAACGTCATGGCTCGTGCTCTCGCCAATCCTATGGACCGCGTCGATGCGATCAAGGTTTTTAACGCCGGCGCCGACGTTCAGAAATACGACAGCCCGATCGCGTACTCCTTTTCGATCGCAACGATTCTCGATGAGTTGACGATGGCGCCGATTCATTTCGTTGCCGGAAAGTACGTTGCAAAGCCCATGCTCTCCGAGCCTGAGCCGGGCACGTTCCCGGCGCCCATCGGAAAGATTGAGCTGCGCCACTCCATTCACTCCGAGCTTGGCACTCTCGCCGAAAGCTTTCGCAAAAAGGGCGTGAAGGAAGTGTTTTTCAAGATCAACTACGATCCGAAGCTCGTCTCACTCGTGCGCAATCTCGCCGAAGCCGGATTCACATCCACCGAACCCATCGATGTCCGTGGTGCAAAAGTCGCGCCGAAGGACGTCTTACTCGCGCTCATGCAGAAAAAAGCGCCACGCAAGCAGCCTCTTGATGTGGAAGCTCTCCGCGTGGTCGTCACGGGTCGCACTGGCAAGAAGCGCGTGGGCTCCGCGATGGAAATGTGGGCGGACAACACGACGCGCCCGCAACTTTCCGCCGTCGCGCGCGACACCGGCTTCCCGCTTGCGATTGCCGCCGTCATGCACGGCCGCGGCGAGATTCCCGGCGCCGGCGTTCAAGCTCCCGAGGAAGTCGTTCCGCCTGAGCCGTTTTTTCGCGAGCTCAAGAAGCGAGGATTTACGTTTAAGCGTTGGAGTGTGAAACCATAGTAGGTAGCAGCGTCAAATCTCAGGGCCGTGCGTCGGCCACAGGAACAGCGTTTGGAGGTTGTTATGCACGCAGGTCTCCAGAAAGAAATCGAAATCTACGAGAAGCGCACCCCGCGTTCGAAAGACGCGCACAAGCGCGCCGAGTCTCGTTTGCCGCTCGGCGTAGCCAGCAATTATCGCGCTTACGATCCCTATCCAATCTTCGTCCGCGACGGAAAAGGCGGACGCATTCACGACATCGACGGTAACGAGTATCTCGACTTCAACCTCTGCTTTGGCGCGATCATGGCTGGCCATTGCCATCCCGCTGTTGTGAAAGCCGTTCAGAAGAAGCTCGACACCGGCACGATGTTTGGCATGCCGCACGATCTCGAATGGGAACTCGCCGAGGAAATTTGTAAGCGCTTTCCGGTGGAAATGGTTCGCTTCAGCAACAGCGGTACCGAATGCACCATGCACGCTGTCCGTCTCGCGCGCGCCGCGACCGGCCGCGACAAAATCATCAAGATGGAAGGCGGCTACCACGGATTGCACGACTCAGTTCTCGTTTCGCTCAAGCCGAAAGAGAGCGAAGTCGGGCCGGCGGATTTTCCGACGGCTGTTCCTGGCGGCCAGGGTGTTCCGAAAGCCACCGTCGCCAACACGCTGATCGCGCAGTTCAACGATTTCGACGGCGTCAAGCGACTCTTCGACAAGTACCCGAACGAAATCGCCGCGATCATCGTCGAGCCGATCATGATGAACGTCGGCATCCTGATGCCCGAGGCCGGCTATCACAAAGCGTTGCTCGAACTCGCCCACGCCAACGGCGCGCTGCTGATCTTCGACGAAGTGAAGACCGGCGCGAAACTCGCCTACGGCGGCGCGTGCCAGTTCTTTGACATCAAACCCGACATCGTCTGCCTCGCAAAATCGATCGGGGGCGGCTTCTCACTTGCGGCGTTCGCGTCCACGAAAAAAGTGATGAGTCAGATCTCCGATCACAAAGTCTTCCACGGTGGCACGTACAACACGAATCCTGTCGCGATGGCTGCGGGCCTCGCAACGTTCCGCGAAGTTCTCACGCCGGCCGCCTACGAGCACGTCACGAGTCTGAACAAGAAGCTTCTCGACGGCTACCAAGCCCAGCTCGACAAGACGGGCCTCGAATCGTACGTCGTGGGCGCCGGCTGTAACGGCTCACTGATGTTCTGCGCGAAGCCCATAAAGAATTACCGCGACTGGCTGAAGATCGACAGCGAGCTGTGGCGCCACTACTGGTTCGCAATGGCGAATCGCGGCGTGATCGCCCAACCGTATTGGTGGGACGAACAGTGGACCGTTTCGGTCGCGCACACCGAGGCGGACATCGATCAGCACCTCGCTGCGTTTGCTGAAGTCGCGCCGATGCTTGCGGCAGCGCAGAAAGAACCGCGCGAAGTTTCGACCGCGGCGCACTAGTTTCACGAAGCAACCGGCTGCGGCTTCTAATGTCACAGCCGGTCTGCTGCGAATTTCGGTAGTCGTTCGAGACGTATCCGGAGGCAGCTCTGTCCGCCACCGACAACTCGCCCACCAGCACCGTGCACCTGAAGCGCGCACTCGGCATGTGGGACCTGGTGTTGCTCTTCGTCGTCGCGGTCGCGAACCTCAATGTCGTCCCCGTGATCGCGGCCGACGGCCCGGTGACGATCTGGCTCTGGACCCTCGCTCTGATCTTTTTCTTTTGGCCGCAGGGGATCGCCGTCGTCGAGCTCTCGAATCGTTTTCCGCAAGAAGGCGGCATCTACCTGTGGACTAAAAAATTCTTCGGCGACTTCAATGGCTTCATGTCCGGCTGGTGCTACTGGACCAACAACATCTTCTACATTCCTACACTGCTCGTAATTGTTGTCGGCATCTCTGTTTACGTCGGAGGCCCGCGCGTCCAGCATCTCGGCAGCAACACCGCCTACGTTTCCGCGGCGTCCGTCATTCTCTTGTGGGTGATGATCGCTCTGAATATTCGCGGCCTCAGCGTAGGGAAGTGGATCAACAACCTCGGCGGCATCGGCACCGCGATCACCAGCATCGTCCTGGTCGGCCTTGCGGTCGGCGTTCTTCGTATTCACGGCGGCAGCATTCACGCGAGCGACTTCAGCATTCGCGGCGCGGACTGGCACCTGATCAATTCGTTCGGATTCATCTGCTTCGGCCTCGTTGGACTTGAACTCGCATCGGTGATGGGCGACGAGATCGAAGAGCCACGCCGCAATGTGCCGCGTGCAGTGCTGTGGGGCGGACTACTTTCCGGAATCCTCTACGTCGCCGCTACGCTCTCGCTTCTCCTCGCGGTTCCGAAAAACGAGATCGGTGCGGTGCAGGGAATTCTGCAAGCGGTGCAAAGCATGGCCGGTAAGCTCTCCGTAATGTGGCTCGTGCCGCTCGTCGCTCTAGTCCTCACATTCGCGATCGCAGGCACGACGTCGGCGTGGCTTTCAGGTTCGGCGCGCATTCCGTTCGTCGCCGGTCTCGATAGCTACTTGCCGAGCGGTCTCGGCAAGATTCACCCGAAATTTGATACGCCGTACGTCGCGCTGATCGTCCAGGGGGTGATGACCACGCTTTTCCTGGTGATGAGCTTCGTTGGCTCGTCGGTCGAACAAGCTTACAAGCTGCTGCTCTCGCTCGCGGTCGTACTCCAGCTCGTCCCGTTCCTTTATATGTATGGCGCAATCATTCTCATCGCCGCACGGACGGCGATGCCGCACGGCCACCACAGCCGCCCAACGCTCTGGCTCGCGGGTCTCTCCGGCTTCGTCACCACGGCCATCGGCATGGGCGTCGCGTTCGTTCCCCCTTCCGATCAACCGACTTGGCTCTTTGAAATGAAGATGGCGCTCGGATGTCTCGGGCTGCTCGGAGTCGGTGCATTCTTCTTCCTGATCAACTCGCGCCGCGCTCCCGCAATGGCGGCGATTTCATCCGCCGACGTAAGCACACAAGGGGAAGCACGATGAAGCGGTACAAGCTGTTCATCAATGGAGAATTTGTCGAGGGGCACAGCCACTCGTTCCTGCCGGTCTACGATCCGTCCACCGAAGAAGTAATCGCAGAAGTTCCCGACGGCGATGAGTCGGACGTCAATCGCGCCGTCGCGGCCGCGCGTGCCGCGTTTGATTCCGGCCCGTGGGCTCAAACGACAGCGCAGGAAAGGGGCCGGATCCTGTTCCGTCTCGCTGAGCGCATTCGCAAAGAAACGCCACTGCTCGCCGAGCTCGAAGCGCGCAACTCCGGCAAGCCCATCGTCGAAGCCGAGTACGACATGGCCGACGCTGCGACGTGTTTCGAATACTACGGCGGTATGGCCACGAAAGTTGTGGGCCACGTGAACCCGGTGCCCGATAACGCGCTGAGCCTTTCGCTGAAAGAGCCCGTCGGCGTAGCCGGGCAGATCATTCCGTGGAACTATCCGCTTCTGATGGCTGCCTGGAAGCTCGCGCCTGCCATCGCCGCTGGCGCCACATGCGTATTGAAGCCGGCGGAACAAACTCCGCTCACAGTGCTCGAATTCGCGTCGTACTTGAACGAAGCGGGCATGCCTCCGGGAGTCGTAAACATCATCACGGGCCTCGGCGAAACCACGGGCGCGCCGCTCGTTCGGCACCCTGAAGTGAACAAGATTGCTTTCACAGGTAGTGCCGCCGTCGGCAAGGCCATCGTAAAGATGGCGGCCGATACGGTGAAGCGCGTCACGCTCGAACTTGGCGGCAAATCGCCAAACATTTTCTTTGCCGATGCCGACTTCGAAGCCGCGATCGACGGCGCGCTATTCGGAGTGTTCATCAATCAAGGCGAAGTTTGCTCCGCCGGCAGCCGCATCCTCGTCGAAAAATCGATCTACTCGAAATTCGTCGATGCGATGGCCACGAAAGCGAAGACCATCAAGCTCGGCGCGCCTCTCGAACGCGAAACCAAAATGGGCCCTCTCGTCAGCAAGGAGCAATACGACCGCGTGCGATCCTACGTCGAAGTCGGCAAAGGCGAAGCAAAGATCGCCGCGGGCGGCGGCCGTCCGACTGCGTTTACGAAGGGCTACTACGTCGAGCCGACGATCTTCTACGACGTCGACAATTCGGCGCGCATCTCACGGGAAGAGATCTTCGGCCCGGTCGCAACGGTAATTCCGTTCAAGGACGAGGCCGACGCAATCAAGATCGCGAATGACTCCCCCTACGGTCTCGCCGCTGCCGTTTGGTCTCGCGATATTTTCCGTGCGTTTCGCGTGGTGAAAGCTTTGCGTGCTGGAATCGTCTGGGTGAATCACATGCAGCCTACCTACGTCGAAGCGCCGTGGGGCGGATTCAAGCAGTCAGGTTTCGGCCGCGAGCTCGGTCCCTGGGGAATCGAAGAGTATCTGGAAACCAAGCAGGTGCACATTAATCTCAATGAGCAGCCGATTGGCTGGTACTAACATGCCGACAATTCAACTTCGCACTTCTATTCCGGGCCCCAAGTCGCAGGAACTCATGCGCCGCCGCGAAGCCGCTGTCCCGCGCGGCGTATATCACGCTACGCCGATTTTTGCTGCGCGTGCGGAAGGCGCCATGCTTGAGGACGTCGACGGCAACCGCTTTCTCGATTTCGCCGGCGGCATCGGCGTGCTCAACGTCGGCCACCGCGCGCCTCGCGTTGTCGCCGCGCTACGCGAGCAGATCGACGCGTTTCTTCACACCTGCTTTAGCGTCTCGCCCTACGCGAAATACATCGAGCTGGCCGAAAAGCTCAACGCGCTCACGCCGGGAGACTTTCCGAAGAAGACGATACTCGTAAACAGCGGCGCGGAAGCCATCGAAAATGCAGTGAAGATTGCGCGCGCGTACACGAAGCGCCGCGCGATCATCTGCTTCGAAGACGCGTTTCACGGTCGCACCATGATGGCCATGTCGCTCACCAGCAAGACGCATCCGTACAAAGCGGGCTTCGAGCCGTTTTCCACCGAGGTCTACCGCATCCCGTACGCCTATTGCTACCGTTGCTCGTATTCACTGAAGTTTCCGTCGTGCAACGTATTTTGCGCGCACCATCTCGAAGACACATTCAAACGTGTCGTCGCCTCCGAATCCGTCGCCGCGATCGTTGTTGAACCTGTGCTCGGCGAAGGCGGTTTTGTTGCACCTCCGCGTGAGTTCTACCAGGTCATTGAGCGAATTTGCCGCAAGCACGGCATCCTATTCGTTGCCGACGAAGTGCAGACCGGATTCGGCCGCACTGGATCGATGTTCGCATGCGAACATTACGGCATCACTCCCGACCTGTTGATCAGCGCCAAGTCCGTTGCGGCGGGTTTGCCGCTCGCCAGCGTCACGGGCCGCGCGGAAGTTATGGACGCACCGGGCGTCGGAGGTCTCGGCGGCACTTACGGCGGCAATCCTCTCGCCTGCGCCGCCGCACTCGCTTCGATCGAAACGATGGAGAAGGAAAACCTCTCCGCCCGCGCGATGAAGTTGGGCGATGTTTTTGAATTTCGCTCTCGCGAGTGGACAAAGAAGTGGTCGCTCATCGGAGAAGCGCGCGGCCTCGGCGCAATGCGCGCCCTCGAACTCGTGAAGTCGCCTGAAGCGCGCGAACCGGCCAAAGAAGAAACCGAGCAGGTGCTGAAATTCTGCCGCGATAAAGGCCTCATCGTTCTGTCGGCGGGTACATACGGCAACGTAATCCGCTTACTCGTACCGCTTGTGGTCTCCGATGAGCAATTCGACGAAGGCCTGAATATTCTCGAAGCGGCGCTGGCGCATGTGGCCGAATCGCACGCCGTCGCGGAAACGCGCTTAGCTTAAGCAGCGTCGTTGCCTTCATACAGCTCGCGATTGAGGTTGGAATTGTGTCGATCGTTTCCAAGCTTTCAGTAAAAGATTGGCCGTATTTCATCGATGGCAAATGGGTGTCCGAAGGCGAGGCATTCGACGTCCTCGCGCCATTTGATCGGTCCGTCGTCGGACGCTCCTGGCGCGGCACGCGGGCTCACGCCGACGCCGCGGTGGCAGCCTCCGTTCGTGGATTTCAAATCACGCGCAAGCTGCCTGGCTACGAAAGACAGCGCATCCTCCGTGCGATCTCCGACGCCATTCGTGCTCGCCGCGAAGAATTCGCGACGCTGATCGCGGAAGAAGCAGGGAAGCCTATCAAGACCGCACGCGGAGAAGTCGACCGCGGAATTTTCACCTTCGCCGTAGCTGCCGAAGAAGCCACGCGCATCGGTGGCGAATGGCTGCCCCTCGATTGGCAAGCTTCCACTGCCGACCGCGCCGGAATCGTCCGCCGTTTTCCCCTCGGCCCAATCCTCGCCATCACTCCGTTCAACTTTCCGTTGAATCTCGTCGCGCACAAAGTCGCGCCCGCGATCGCCGCCGGTTGTTCAGTCGTTCTGAAGCCCGCTCCACAAACACCGCTCACTTCGCTTCTTCTCGCAGAGGTGATCGAGAGAGCCGGTTTGCCCGGTGGCGGTTTCAACGTCGCCCCACTCGCAAACGCAGAAGCCGAGCGTCTTGTTGGCAACGACGCCCTCAAAATGCTCTCGTTCACAGGAAGCGTGCCGGTCGGCTGGGCGCTCAAGGAAAAGTCCGGGAAGAAAAAAGTTACCCTCGAGCTAGGCGGAAACGCCGCAGTCATCGTGCATTCCGACGCGAATGTGGAGGAAGCGGCCGACCGCTGCGTCGCCGGCGGGTTTGCTTATGCGGGCCAGAGCTGTATTTCCGTGCAGCGCATCCTCGTTCAGAGTTCCGTGCGCGACAAGTTCCTCGCACGCTTTCTCGAAGGCGTCGCGAAACTCAAAACCGGCGACCCACTCGACGATTCAACCGACGTAGGTCCCATGATCAGCGAAGACGCAGCCAAGCGCGCCGAAACTTGGATCAAAGAAGCACTCGGCGCAGGTGCGAAGCTGGTCACAGGCGGCCACCGCGTCGGATCGATTCTCGAACCGACGGTGCTCGCAAACACCAAACCCAATATGAAAGTCAGCTGTCAGGAGATTTTTGCGCCGGTCGTCACTGTCGATCCATACGAAACTTTCGACAACGCGATAAAAATGGTCAACGACTCTGCCTTCGGCCTTCAGGCCGCCGTTTTCACTGAAAGCAAGAGCCTCCTGTTCAAAGCTTTCGCCGAGCTGGAAGTGGGCGGCGTGATCGCCGACGACATGTCGTCGTTCCGCATTGACCACATGCCCTACGGCGGCGTGAAGGATTCCGGGATAGGTCGCGAAGGTCTGCGCTACGCCATCGAGGAAATGACCGAGCCGCGCATCCTCGTCATGCGCCTGCCATCCTGAAGCGCCCGCATAAGCGCGAGCTCGCGAAACACGCGCGCATCAAGCATTCGCCGTGGGCCCCGCGCCATTCTTCGCCGGAAACATCAGCGACGTCACCACGGTCAACAACAGAATCCCTGCAATCACGCTGAGCGAAATCGCTGCCGGCACCGGCCGCCACTCGCTCAAAATCATCTTCGTCCCCACGAATACCAGAATCGCCGCCAGTCCCTGGTGCAGGAATCGGAACCGCGGCAAAAGATCCGCCAGCGCGAAATACAGCGCACGCAGGCCGAGAATCGCGAACGCGTTCGACGAATACACGATGAAAGGATTCCGCGTAATCGCGAGCACCGCGGGCACAGAATCCACCGCGAAGATCAGGTCCATCGCCTCAACGGCAATCAGCGCCAGAAACATGTGCGTCGCGTAACGTTTCCCGTCGCGTTTCACAAAAAACGCAGTACCTTCCGGGTCGTCCTCCACGCGAACCACGCGCCTTGCCGCACGCACCAACCAGTTTCCCTGTGGGTCGATCTTCCGCTCACTCGAAAAGAACATCCGCACACCGGTGAGCAACAAGAACGCGCCAAACACGTACAGCACCGAATGAAACACCTGCAGCAGCTCCACGCCCGCGAGCACGAATACCGCCCGCATCACGAGCGCCCCCGCCACTCCGTAGAAAAGCACGGTGTGTTGCGCCTCGGCCTTCACGCGAAACGCCTGGAAGATCAAAAGAAAAACGAAGATGTTATCGACGCTGAGGGATTTCTCGACCAGATAACCGGTAAGAAACTCGACGCCCGCCGCCCGCCCCAGCGCGTAGTAAATCCACGCATTGAAGGCTAGCGAAACCGCGATCCAGCAAGCGCTCTCGATCAGCGCCTCGCGCACCTGCACCCGATGCGCCTTGCGGTGAAAGACCCCCAGGTCAATGGCGAGCGACGCTACCGTCACCACCAAAAACACGACCCAGAAATGTATCGGAGTTCCCAGCATTCCCCATCCGGCAACCTGAGGCGATGAAGGAGTGTACCTGCCACAGTTCTATTTCGGAACAGGTCATTCCGCCCGTAAGACATAGTCCTTGCGGAGCTTGCGCCAATGCTCGATAATTCCCATCTGTATCGCCCCTGCGCCGATTTCCGGCGGCTTTTGCATGAACTGCCCTCACTGCACAACTGTCAATCCGGATTTCGCTGAATCCTGCTCGAACTGTGGCACGCCCATGCCGATGGGTGACGATGTCACGATGCAGGCGGTCGATGCGACTGTAATCACTCCGGGCAGCGACTTCGGGCCGCGCTATCGCATCGAGAGCCTTCTGGGCCAAGGCGGCATGGGCCGCGTATATAAGGCCTACGACAAAGATCTCGATCGCACGGTTGCCGTCAAAGTGGTCCGCGAAGGCGCCATCAGCCAGGGCGACGCGCTGAAACGCTTCAAGCAGGAACTTGTTCTCGCCAGCCGGATCTCGCACAAGAACATTCTCCGCATTCACGATATGGGCGCCGTCGGTACGCTGCGCTTCATCTCCATGGCGTACGTCGAGGGTTCGGATCTGCAACACGTCATCAAAGACGATCCGAAAATGCCACTCGAGCGCGTGCTGAACTTCTCGAAACAGATCGCGGACGCGCTCGCCGCAGCGCACGCCGAAGGCGTGGTTCATCGCGACCTCAAACCGCAAAACGTCCTCGTCGACAAGAACGACCAGATTTACATATGCGACTTCGGCCTCGCCAAGTCCTTTGAAGAAGGCGCCATCGGCATGACGCGCACCGGCGCTTTCCTCGGCACGCCTCGTTACATGTCGCCCGAGCAGGTGGAAGGGAAGCCCGCCGACAATCGCGCCGACCTCTACTCCTTCGGTCTGATCATGTACGAATTGGTGGTCGGCGACGTGCCGTTTACCGGCGATTCCACGCTGAAGGTGATGTACCAGCGCATTCAGGAAAAGCCGAAAAGTCCGAAGACTATTAAACCCGATCTGCCGAACTGGGTTGTGCGCATCATCATGCGCTGCCTCGAGCGCGATCCGAACGACCGCTACCAGAACGCCTACGAAATTCTCGCCGACATCCAGGGCTCAACGTCCGGGAGCAGCAGCGGGTCGCGCGCCGGAATATCGCGCATCGGCGTCGATACGCAATCCGTCGTAATCCAGCTGCCTCGTTTTACCGAACGGAAGTGGATTCCGATCACCGCAGGCGTCGTACTACTCCTCGCGATTCTTTTCGCGATTCCGCCGATCCGGCACCTCATCCCAGGATTTCGACCGAAGGAAGGCGTCGGCGGTTCGAGTGAGACCGGCGCCGCAACTTCGGGCATTCCACCGCTCTCCAGTGGACGCTATGTCGCAATTCTGCCCTTGCAAGTTCTGGGCGATCAATCGCAGCTGGATTACCTGGCGCAAGGCATCCAGGAAGCGCTTGCTGCGAAGCTTTTCCAATTGAAGGGCGTCCACGTTACTTCGTCCGATGCCGCTTCCAAGGTGGATCCGAAGCAGCCTCTTCAGAAAATCGCGCGCAGCCTCGGCGCGAACATGCTCGTGCAGGGCATGGTGCAGGGCAACGGTGACAAAATCCGCATCATCCTGAATCTGGAGGATGTGGTTAACGGCAAGCGCGTCTGGAGCCAGCAATTTGACGGCGTTCCAGCCGACCTGTTCACGCTTGAGGACCAAATCTACGCCCAGGTTGTTACGGCGATGGACGTGAATCCCACGAGTGAAGAAAACGCCAACGCCGAGGCGCGCCCCACCGACAACGTTGCTTCTTACGATTTCTATTTGCGCGGCCGCAACGCCCTGCGCGTGAACGACGCCAAGAGCGTTCAAACCGCTCTCGACTATTTCAATCAAGCCGTGAAACAGGATCCCAAATTCGCGCTCGCCTACACCGGAGTTGCCCAAGCCAGCCTGCGCATGTATGGATTGACGAAGGACGGCTTCTGGACGCAAAAAGCGCTGGCCGCCGCGCAGCAAGGTTTGCAGCTGAACGATAAGCTTCCTGAAGTTCACTCCACGCTTGGCAGCGTTTATCGCGCGACGGGGAAATACTCAGAAGCAATCGCCGAGCTGAATCGCGCGCAGGCCTTGGCGCCCAATTCCGATGAAGTTTATTGGCGCCTCGGCAATGTGTATCTCTCGAAGGGCGACATGCCGCGTGCGATCGAAGCCTTCCAGAAGGCAATTCAACTGAATCCTTACTACTGGGTCAACGAAAATTCCCTCGGCAGCGCTTATTTCAACGCCGGTGATTATGATAAAGCGTTGGAAGCGTTCAAGCAGGTCGCCACGCTCGAGCCGGACGTCAACGCGGGTTACGCGAATTCTGGAAACGTCTTGATACAGCAGGGCAAGTACAGTGAGGCGGTTCCTTATTTGCAGAAGGCGCTCCAAATCGAGCCGGATGCCGGCGCCTACTCGAATATCGGGACTGCCTATTTCTATCTTAAGCAGTATGCTGAAGCCGCCCAGGCCTTTGAGAAGGCAGTGGCTCTCAACGCCAACGACACCCAATTAACCGTGAACCTGGGTGATGCCTATCGCGCCTTGGGCCAGACCGACAAGGCTCATGCCGCCTATCAGCAAGCAATAACCGCCGGCTACAAGGAACTGCAAACGAACCCTGCGGACACGACGGTGTTGTCGGCGGTTGCGCTCGCTTACGCCAACCTTGGAAAGCCTCAGGATGCGGAAACTTTCATCGCTCGCGCTCGCGCGCAGGACAAGAAGGATGTAAACCTCGCGTACACCGAGGTCCAGATAAATGCTTTGAACGGGAAATCGAGCCAGGCAATGACCTTGCTTGAAGCCGTGCTCGCCGACCACTATCCAGCGGAGTCCGCCGCAGTGGACCCGGACTTGGAGAGTCTCCACAGCAATCCGGAATTTGACAAGCTCATCAAGAAATACTCAACGAAGAAACCTTAAATCGGTTGGCGGTTAGGACGTGACTCGCTAATGGCGGTCGTCAAGCGAACGCCTACGCTTTGCCGTTGCAACCAAAGATTTGCGTCGCGTGTGCCGCGTCCTGGTCCGGGAAGACCTAGGCTCAGCAGCTTTAGCCATCAATGCGGTTTCGAGGTCGGATAACTCGCGAGGAGGTCGCGAGGCCAAAAAAAGTTCTGCCCACCACGACATTTGCCGTGGTGGGCAGGCTCAAAAGACTTCCGATCGTTAACCGTCAAAATCGGAATCTAGATCTTAGGAAGTAGCCAAATTCTGCTGATTGGTCCGATTCGCATCAACCGCTTGCCGGCGCTTCCAACCGCAAAACCCGACCAAGGCGATTCCCAATCCGAGCATGGCCAGTTCGCCGGGCTCCG
>JBEKJW010000001.1:0-53897 GCA_050011035.1 Candidatus Acidiferrales bacterium | reverse complement strand
CCCAGCGGGTCGCGCAAAAACGTTAACGCAATGCCAATAACCGGCAGGCCCGCGGGCCCGGGTGGCCAGCGAGTGATGTTCCCGTTTCCGATGACGGCTGCGTTTTCGCTCATCTGCTCGATGAATACCTAAATCTGCGCCACATCTACCGCATCTATTATGATGCAGGCCCTCGCGGAACGATGGGACGAATCCATACACTTTCGTAAGGTGTACACCGCTTTTGGCGCTTTCCCCGCGAATTGGTTAAGATACGCATTCGCAGGAGCGCTTTTTCTTCACATATTCGCCTGCTCGCTGACTGAGGAACGCAGTGGAATTCGACAAGCCGGAGTGGCTCGCCCAAACCGAAGGCATCCTCGAGACGCTGAACGAAGGCGTCATGATCGTCGACGACTGTTCGAACGTGATATTCGCGAATTCGAGCCTCGCCAAGATGACGGACTTCTCGCCTGAGGACATTGTCGGGACCGAGCTTTTCAAGTTCTACACCAAGGAAGAAGCCGACTTCATCGTCGAGCAGCGCGAACGCAACTACCGCAACCGCCACAACCGTTTCGAATTCGTCGTTCCTCGCCGCAACGGCACGCGCCTTCCGGTGATCATCAGCGCCAAAATCGTCGAGGATCCCGACGGCCGCAACTGGGTCATCATCACCTTCACCGACATCTCCGAACAGAAGCACGCCGAGCAGGAGCTGCGCGACGCAAACCGCATGCTCGAAGAGCGGCAGCGCGAGATCCAGGAAGACTTGCTTCTCGCCGCGCGCGTCCAGCAGAGCCTCGCGCCGAAATCTCTCTCGTGGGGCGGGGTCCGCGTCGAGACTTTCTATCATCCTGTTCGTACCATCGGGGGCGATTTCGGCCTCGTCAGCGCGCTCGACAACGAATACCTGAACCTCCTCGTCTGCGACGTCTCCGGCCACGGCATCGGCTCCGCCCTCGTCGCGAATCGCATTTATACCGAAATGATGACGCAGCTTCGTTCGGGCTCAGCGCTTGGCCCGATGCTCACGCAGCTCAACCGCTTCGTCATGCAGAACATCGGCAGCTCCGTCTTCTTCTTCACCGTTGCTGCCGCGCGCATCGATCGCGCCGGCCGCCGCATGATCTACGCGGGCGCCGGCCATCCGCCGATCATGATCGCGCGCGACGGGGAAGAGCCGAAGCTCCTCGAATCGCGCAGCATGGTTCTCGGAGCGCTTCCTGACGCCGTCGATGGCGAAGCCACTCTTGATGTGGACCTTCAGGCAGGCGATCGCGTGGTTCTCTATACCGATGGAATTACCGACGTGTTTGATTCACGCGGTCAAATGCTGGGAGTAGAGGGCGTGCAGAAATTCGTGCGCGAAACTTCGCTCTTGCCGTTCCACGAAATGAAGCAGGGAATTCTCGATCGCGTCGCCGAATGGCGCGAAGGCCCGCCCACCGACGACGTCTCGCTCGTTCTCGTCGACGTTCTCTAACGGCGCGTTCGCTCAGACTCCGATCAGTTTCAGGAACTTCTTCTTACCGACGCGCAGCGGCAACGCCTCGCCCACCTTCAATTCCACGGCGCGCTTGACATCTTTTTCAATCTCGCCATTCACCTCAACGGCTCCTTGCTTGATCAGCCGCTCCGCCTCGCTCCGTGACGGCGCAAGCTGTGCCTCCGTCAAAATCGCGTGCAGCGGTCGCGTCCCGCTCGTCAGCTTCAACTCCGGCATCTCCGTCGGCGCCTTCCGGTCGCGATACACCAGCTGAAACTGGCCCGTCGCTTCCTTCGCCGCCGCCTCGCCGTGAAATCCCGCCACGATCGTATGCGCCATCTGCATCTTCGCGTCCATCGGATGCAGCAGGCCCTTGCTCACCTCATCGCGCAAGCGCGTAATCACCTGCGGCCCGAAATCCGTCAGCAGCTCGTAGTACGACCACATGGTCGTATCGGAAATCGACATCAGCTTGCCGAACATCTGCGAAGGCGGCTCGGTGATTGCAACGTAGTTGCCCAGGCTCTTCGACATTTTCCGCTCGCCGTCGAGCCCCACCAGAATTGGCATCGTCAGCACGACCTGCGCCTGCAATCCAAACTCGCGCTGAATCTCCCGGTGTACCAACAAATTGAATTTCTGCTCCGTCGCGCCCAGCTCCACATCCGACTTCAACGCCACCGCGTCGTACGCCGTCAACAACGGATACAAAAGCTCGTGCACCGAGATCGGCTGGCTCGATTCGAGCCGCGACCTGAAATCCTCGCGCTCGAGCATCCGCGCCAGGCGATACTTCGCGCAAAGCTGCACTACTTCCTGGCTCGACAATTTCCCCAGCCACTCGTTGTTGTAGCGAACTTCCGTCTTGCCCTTGTCCAGAATCTTGAATACCTGCTCCAGATACGTTTTCGCGTTCTGCTCCACCTGCTCGCGCGTCAGCGGAGGCCGCGTCTCCGAAACTCCAGTCGGGTCGCCGATCATCGCCGAAAAATCGCCGATCAAAAAAATCGTGGTGTGCCCCATATCCTGAAACGCTTTCAGCTTCCGCAACACAACCGTATGCCCAAGGTGAATGTCCGGCGCCGTCGGATCCACGCCCAGATACACGCGCAGTGGCACGCTCGTCTTGATCGAATTCTCGATCCGCGCCTTCAGCTCGTCCTCGCGAATGATCTCCGCCGTGCCTTTGCGCAAATGGGCGAGTTGCTCTTCAATCGGCGGAAATTTCCCTGCGGACGCTGACACTATCGGCTCTCCGGGGTCACTCGAACGCGCCGCCCCTCGATCCGGTAGCGCCCTTCGAGCACAATTTTCACGGCTTCAGTATAAATTCGGTGTTCCTGCTTCAGAATTCGCTCGGCCAGCGTGTCCGGCGTGTCGTCGTCTTCGATCGGAACGCACGCCTGCAAAATAATCGGCCCGGCATCGAGATTCTCGTCAACAAAGTGGACCGTGCAGCCCGAAAATTTCGCGCCGTGCTCGATCGCCTGTCTCTGCGACTCCAATCCCGGAAATGCGGGCAGAAGCGACGGGTGAATATTGATGATTCGATTCGGAAACGCCGAAACAAAGTGCGGCGAGAGCAACCGCATGTAACCCGCGAGGCAAACGAGTTCCACGTTCGCCTCTTGCAGCGCCGCCACCACCAATCTGTCGTACGCCTCGCGCTCCAACCCTTTCGACGGAATCACTCTCGCCGGGATTTTTCTCTCGATTGCCTTCTGCAACCCCGGCGCCGCCTCGCGATTGCTCAGCACGATCGCGATTTCGGCGTTCGGAATTCGCCCGGCAGCCACACTCTCGGCAAGCGCCTCGAAATTGGAGCCGCGCCCCGAAAGGAGCACGCCAATGCGTTTTTTCATGTCTGACCAACGCTAGCATAGTTCTTAGGCCTCACCAACGGGCCCAAACCTGCTCACTTCGCGTACGCTTGACACTCGTTCTCGCGTCAGGCATCTTCGCACGCAGACAATTTCTCGATGCGAATCGCAACCGCGAACACCGTCAGGCGCTTACTTAAACTCGCGACAACAATCACAGCCGCGATTTTCGTTTCCGCAGCTTGCAACACGACTCCAACGCCGAAAGACACTCGCGCCTCCGACGAAGCTGCAATCCGCGCCGCATCCAAAGCTTGGAGCGACGCCACGCAGGCCAAAGACCTCGACAAAGCGATGTCGTTCTACGCCGACAGCGCCGTTCAGATGGCCGACCAGGGCCCGCTCATCAGCGATCACGCCACCCTCCGCGCCGGCTGGCAAAAAATGTTCTCGCTGCCCGGCCCGGGCCTCTCGTTCCAGACGTCCGGCGTGGACGTTGCCAAGTCCGGCGACATCGCGTACGAATACGGCGCCTACGATTTCGCCGTGTCCGATTCCAGCGGCACGATCAACGATCAGAAAGGCAAATACGTTGTAATCTGGACGAAGCAGGCCGACGGCACGTGGAGAGCCGCCGTCGATATCGACAATACCGACGCGCGACCGCCCGCGACTGCTCCACAGCCCGTGGCACATTCCGGGTCGAAGCGACGCAAGCATCGCTAGCTTGGCGAGCAATTTTTGATTTTCTAGAGGGAGACAAAGATGGAACTCAGGTTCAAAAGGCTTTTGTTGCCGGCCACACTGGTAGTGGCGTTCGTCACGCAAGGTTGCGGCACCGAAACTCCGAAGGACACGCGCGCCGCTGATGAAGTCGCGATTCGCCAACAGTCAATGGCATGGAGCAACGCCGCCCAATCACGCAACATGGACAAAGTTCTCACTTTCTACGCGCCGGATGCGATAGCCCTCCCCGACGGCGGACCCATCGCCACAAGCCAAGATGCCATCAGCGCCGAATGGCAGCCCCTACTCTCTAACAAGGACGCCACTCTCTCCTGGAAAACCACTGCCGTCACCGTCGCAAAATCCAGCGACATCGCCTACGAGTACGGCGCTTACACCCTCGACACGACTGGCAAGGACGGCAAAATCTCCACACACACCGGAAAGTACGTCCTCGTTTGGAAAAAGCAGCCCGACGGCTCGTGGAAAGTAGCCATCGATACAGACAATTCCGACGCGCCGCCCACTCCCGCGCCGCCTGCACGTCCCGCTCACCATGCCGCCGCGAAAAAGCATCGTCGCCATCACTAACGCCGCGTTCGTGGCTGCGGCGCTGCTCTTCGCCGCCGCGGCTCAGGGTTGCGCTCATCCCGCCGCGCCCAAGGACACTCGCGCCGAAGACGAAGCGACGATTCGTCTCTACTCGCAAGCCTTCAACGAAGCCGTTCGCGCGAAGAACGTCGATAAGGCCGCTTCCTTCTACGCCGATGACGCTTTTAATTTCGGTAGCAACAGTCCCACGCTGACGACCAAAGAAGCCACACGAGCGGATATGCAGAGCGACTTCTCAGTCCCGGGATGGACGATCAGTTGGAAGACCGCGAGCGTCGTAGTTGCACGTTCGGGCGATCTAGCCTACGAGCACGGTCGTTACGCGTACACGACCACGGAGAAGGACGGAAAGCCCGAAACAAAGACGGGGAACTACCTATTGGTGTGGAGAAAACTACCCGGCGGCGACTGGAAGATCGCGGTCGATACGGACGCCGAGGATCCGCCTCCCGTGGCGCCTTCCAAATAATCACGCGAAGGAATTACAGCCCGAGCTTGCCAGTGTAGGCAACGCGCGGCCGCCCGCGCATTGCGCGTTCGATCCGGCCAATCACGTAAAACTTTTCGCGCCGCCGTTTCAGCTCGGATTCTACCCGCGCCACGTGCTGCGCCGGAATTACCAGAATCATTCCTACGCCGAGGTTAAACGTCCGAAGCAGTTCGTCGCGCTCGATCTCGCCAAGCCTCGCGAGATACTTGAAGATCGGTAGCACGGGCCAGGAACCCAGATCGATCACTGCCTGCACATTGCTTGGAAGCGCGCGCGGCAAGTTGTCCGTGATGCCGCCGCCAGTGATATGCGCCATCGACGTGACCCATCCACGTTGCAGCACGTTCTTCAGCAGCGGCCAATACGCGCGATGCGGCTTCAGTAGCTCCGCGCCGATCTTGTTACCCACATCTGCCACGTAAGTCTTTGGATCGAGCTTCTTCACGCCAAAAACCAGCTTGCGCGCCAGCGAGTAGCCATTCGTATGCAGCCCGCTCGAAGGCAACGCAAGCAGTACGTCGCCCGGCCGCACCTTCCGGGGATCGAGCCGTTTGTCGCGATCTACTACGCCGACGATGAATCCCGCCAGGTCGTACTCTCCTACCGGATAAAAATCCGGCATCTCGGCCGTTTCGCCGCCGATAAGCGCGCAGCCCGCGCGTTTCGCCGCGCGGCTCATTCCTTCGATCACTTGCTCCACAATGCGCGTATCGATTTTCCCCATCGCCAGGTAATCGAGAAAGAAGAGCGGCTCGGCGCCCTGCGTCAAAATATCGTTCACGCAGTGATTCAAAATGTCTGCGCCCACAGACGAATGCTGGTTAGTCGCGAACGCGATTTTCAGCTTCGTCCCCACGCCGTCCGCGCTCGATACCAGCACCGGATTCTTCCACCGTTTCAAGTCGAGCTGGAACAGCGCGCCAAATCCGCCGATCGGCGCCAGCACGTTTCGCCCAAACGTCCGCCGCGCCATCGCGCCGATGCGCCGCTTGGCTTCGTCGGCTGTGGTGATGTCTACGCCTGCGTCCGCATATCGCATAAAGAAGGTCTGCTTTCTGAAGGGAACGAATTCGTGCGACTGAAAGTTCCTAGCTAGAAAATATGGAAGAGCCGTCTCCAGCGGATTTCACTGGGGTGAATGATAGCCCGGAAATACGTCGCGAACCGCTCCGCGAAGTGCCCCGGATTCCACACATCCTCCGGCGCGTCGATCGACATGTAAATCAGCACCGGCGTACCGATGATGTTCTCGCGCGGTACGAATCCCCAGTAACGGCCGTCGTTGGAGTTGTCGCGGTTATCGCCCATCATGAAATATTGCCGGGGCGGCACTACCAGCTCGCCGTTCACGGTGTTCTTCGCGATTTCCGCGGCCCACTCCGGCCGGTCGCTAAATGGCATCTCCGCGCTCTCCGCGGGGAAATTCTCAGAAGGCATATCCGTCGCCATCTCGTTGTGCCGTGTGTACGGTTCATCGAGCGCCTTGCCGTTCACGTACACCACGCCCTTCACGATCTTGATGTGATCGCCCGGCACGCCGATGCAACGCTTGATGAAGTCGGGAAAGCCCTGATCCGCCAGAGGGGCGCGAAACACGATGATCTGTTGCCGTTTCGGCTCGCGCCAAAGCGGAACGTGCCACGATGTGAACGGCAGCCCCGCGTCGTAACCGAACCGGCTCACGATCAGGTGATCCCCGATCAGCACCGTCGGTTCCATCGAGCCGCTCGGGATCACCCGGGCCTGAACGATCACACCCTCGATGATCACGAAAATCAGAATCACCCAGAACCACGAGACGACCTCGTGCCAGACCTTGTCCTTGGTCGTCGTCGGCTCGCTGGCGTTCTGTTTTTCGCGTTCCCGTTCTTTGTCTGCGGCTAGGGCTTCTTCCACGTCCGCCTTCACGAAGCGCCTCCGGCCCGCGGCGCGTCATTCCCGAAGAAGTGGAATAGCCGGTGCCAGCGAATTTCGCTCGGGTGGAGCAGCGCACTTAGGTAGGTTTGAAATCGGTCGCCCATGTGTCCGGGTTCCCATACATCGCCCGGCGCATCGATCGACATGTAAATCATCACCGGCGTGCCGATGATGTTTTCCCGCGGAACGAAGCCCCAAAAACGGCTGTCGTTCGAATCGTCGCGATTGTCGCCCATCATGAAATATTTTCCGGCAGGAACCACCAACTCTCCGTTCACCGTGTTTTTCGCAAGCTCCTGCCGCCATTCTGGAACGTCCATGTACGGCAACTCTGCCGCCCGCTCTGGGAAGTTTTCCCACGGCAGCTCGGCGCTGTTACCGCGTCGAATCGCATGCGGATCTTCGATCCGCACGTCGTTCACGTAAACCTGACCGCCCACGATCTTCAGCCGGTCGCCCGGCAACGCGATACAGCGCTTGATCAGATCCGGGAAATTCTGGTCCGCCAGCGGCGCGCGAAACACGATGATCTGCTGCCGCAGCGGGTCACGCCACAGCTTCATGTTGTAATTCGTAAACGGCAGTCCCGCCCCATAACCGAGCCGGCTTACGATCAGGTGATCGCCGATCAGCACCGTGTTTTCCATCGAGCCGCTCGGAATCACCCGGGCCTGCGCCACTCCGCCTTCAATCAGAATGAACGCCAGTATCACCCAGAACCAGGAAACCACCTCAGCCCACACCCGCGCGTTTCGTACGGCTTTCCGTGTTTTCGGGTCTTGCGGCGTCTCCGGCGAGCTGCTCGTCTTGTGCTGCGACTCAGCTTTCACGATGAGCCTCCACTTCCAACTGCACAAGCTCCGTCGGATAGCTGCCGGTGTAGCAGGACGTGCAGAATTTCTTATCCGTGTCGCCCACGGCTTCGCGCACCGCGCCCAACGAAACGTAGCCCAGTGAATCGGCGGCCAGGTACTGCCGGATCTCTTCCACTGAATTGTTCGCTGCGATCAATTCTTCACGCCGCGGCGTGTCCACGCCGTAGTAGCAAGGTGAGATCGTCGGCGGGCAGCTGATCCGCACGTGTACTTCCGTCGCGCCCGCTTCGCGCACCAATCGCACGATTTTTCGGCTGGTCGTTCCGCGCACGATCGAATCGTCCACCAGTATCACGCGCTTGCCCTCGAGCATTCGACGCACGGGGTTCAGTTTTAGCTTTACGCCAAAATCGCGAATCGCTTGTTCGGGTTCGATGAACGTTCGCCCCACGTAGTGGTTGCGAATCAATCCCATCCGGAACGGAATCCCTGACTGCGCCGCATACCCGATCGCTGCCGGCACGCCCGAGTCCGGCACCGGCACCACCACATCCGCGTCGACCGGATGTTCCTTCGCCAACGCGCGCCCCATTCGTTCGCGGCTATCGTTCACCGGACGCCCAAACACCAGTGAGTCCGGTCGCGCAAAGTAAACATGCTCGAAAATGCAGTATTGATGTGGCTTCTCCGGCGCGAACCGGATCGATTCCAAGCCGCCGCGTGAAATCCGCACCATCTCGCCGGGTTCTACGTCGCGCACGTATTCAGCGTCGATCAAATCCATCGCGCACGTCTCGGACGTCGCGACCCACGCGCCGTCCTGCCGTCCCAGCGCTAGCGGCCGGAATCCACGCGGATCGCGAATCGCGAAAATCTCGTCGGGCGTCAACAGCAGTAGCGAGTACGCGCCCTCCACCTGGTTCAGCGCGTCCGCGATCGCTCCCGACAGGTTCCGCGCGTTGCTCCGCGCGATCAGATGCAAGATCACTTCGGTGTCGCTCGTCGTCTGGAAAATCGATCCGCGGTGTTCGAGCTTCTTGCGCAGTTCGATCGCGTTGGTCAGGTTGCCGTTGTGCGCGATCGCCAGCTTGCCCTTGTTGCAGTCAATCACGATTGGCTGCGCGTTCGTCAGCGCCGTGTCGCCCGCAGTGGAGTATCGCGTGTGCCCGATTGCCGACGTGCCGATCAGGTGCGATATCACTGCCGGCGTGAAAATTTCCTGCACGTGCCCCATCGCCTTGTGCAGATGAATTTGCAGACCCTCAGTCGACGCGATGCCCGCGGATTCCTGCCCGCGGTGCTGCAGCGCGTACAGACCCAGGTACGTCATCTTCGCCGCTTCGGTGTGCCCGAAAATTCCGAACACCCCGCACTGATCGTGAAAATGATCGTCTTCGAGAAAGTGTGTCTTGGCGTTCATCCGAGTTCCACGGCCTTTTGCAGCGATTCCGACCAAGGCTTGCGAAATGAAGTAACGGGGCCTTGCACTACGGCCGCGTCCCCATATTGGATGCGAAAATCCCCTGCCGCGACGTTCCCGATTTCCAGCGCAGAGACGCCGCATTGTGCCGCAATCGCCTTCACGCGAGCAAGCGAACCGGCCGGCGCACTCACGACTGCTCGCGCTCCTCGTTCGCCAAATACCGCAGCTTCTGCGTCGAGCCCATGTACCGCGGGCAATTTCACGCTGGCGCCGAGCCCATATCCAAATGTCGATTCCGCCAGCGTCACCGCAATCCCGCCATCGCTCACGTCATGCGCCGACGTAATCGCCTTGTCTGCCGCTAGCTTCACCATGCACCCGATCAGTCGCTTTTCCGCGCCCAGATCGATCGCCGGCGGCGCTCCCGCCACGATGCCGTGAATCTCCTTTGCATATTCGGACGAGGAGAACGCATTCACGGTTTCCGCAACATTCCTGTCCGCGTCCAGCGCGCCATCCAGCAGCACAATTGCGTCGCCCGCCACGCGAAACGCCGACGCCACCGTATACTCCGCGTCCTCCATCAAACCCAAAATCCCGATGATCGGCGTCGGATATATCGGATTCCCCAGCGTCTCGTTGTAGAAGCTCACGTTGCCGCCCGTGATCGGCGTCTCGAGCGCCGTGCAAGCTTCCGTCAATCCGTCGATTGCCTCGCTGAATTGCCACATCACTTCCGGCTTTTCCGGATTTCCAAAATTAAGGCAGTTCGTCGCCGCAATCGGCATCGCGCCCGTGCACGCCACATTGCGCGCCGCTTCTGCCACCGAATGCATCGCACCAAGCTTCGGCGCAAGGCTGCCCCAGCGCCCGTTTCCATCCGTCGCCAGCGCAATCGCGCGCTTTGACTCTTTCAACCTCAGCACCGCTGCATCGCCTTGGCCCGGCCCAACGCGCGTATTCGTCCGCACCATCGAATCGTACTGGTCCGTCACCCATTTCTTCGACGCGATCGTTGGCGCGCAAAGCACTCTTCGGAAATTCTCGGTGAGATCCGTTCCAGCCTTCGCAAACGGAAACGCCGGAGCCTTCTGCGGCGTTGCGCCCTTCGCAGGCGCCGCGCACGGACGGCTGTACCGCGGCCCTTCTTCCGCCAAGGCGTGGGCCGGAATTTCGGCCGCCACAGCGCCATGATGCAGCACACGCAATTTCCCGTCGCTCGTCACCTTGCCGATTTCAACCGCGTCGAGCCCCCACTTATGGAACACGTCGAACACTTCTTGCTCGCGCCCGCGCGCCGCCACCAGCAGCATCCGCTCTTGCGACTCGCTGAGCATCATCTCGTACGGCGTCATCTTCGCTTCGCGCTGCGGCACGCGCGCCAGATCGATCTCGATCCCCGCTCCGCCTCGCGACGCCATCTCGGAACTCGTGCTCGTCAATCCCGCCGCGCCCATGTCTTGAATCGCCACGATCGCGCCCGTGTGCATCGCCTCCAGGCACGCTTCGAGCAACAATTTCTCAAGGAACGGATCGCCCACCTGCACGTTCGGCCGCTTCTGCTGCGATTCCTCGCTAAACTCCGCCGATGCCAGCAGCGACGCGCCATGAATTCCATCGCGTCCCGTCTTCGCGCCTACGTAAATCACGGGATTGCCTACGCCGCTCGCCTTCGCAAAAAACAGCTCGTCGCGCTTCGCAATTCCAAGCGCCAGCGCGTTCACCAGCGGATTGTTCGAGTAGCAAGGCTCAAACGCGATCTCGCCGCCTACGGTCGGTACGCCAAAGCAGTTTCCGTAGAATCCAATTCCGCGAATCACGCCGTCCAGCAGCCGTCGGTTTTTCTTGATCTCTTCCGGCGTCGCCTTGCCCGCACCCGGACCCGAGGTCAACGGACCAAATCGCAATGAATCGAGCACTGCGATCGGCCGAGCGCCCATCGTGAAAATGTCGCGAAGAATCCCGCCTACGCCCGTCGCCGCGCCCTGAAACGGCTCCACAAAACTCGGATGGTTGTGCGATTCGATTTTGAAAACGGCGACCATGCCGTCGCCGATGTCCACCACGCCCGCGTTTTCGCCCGGGCCTTGCACCACGTACTTGCCCTTCGTCGGTAGGCGCTTCAAATGCACGCGCGACGACTTGTACGAACAGTGCTCGCTCCACATCACGCTGAAAATTCCCAACTCGGTGATGTTCGGGTCGCGTCCTAAAATTTTCTGGATTCGTGCGTATTCGTCCGCGGTGAGTCCGTGCTCTGCGGCAACCTGAGGAGTGACCTTGATTTCTGTATCGAGCATCGTCACGCGGGCACAGCCGCGCGTTGCGCCAGGCTCGCCACAACGGATTTGAAAAGCACCAGCCCGTCCTGTGATCCAAGCGGCGATTCCACGGCACGCTCCGGATGCGGCATCAGCCCCAGCACGTTCCGTTCGCGGTTGCAGATTCCCGCGATCGCGTGCAGCGAGCCGTTGGGATTCGCTTCGCGATCACTCTCGGCATCCGCGCCTTCGGGCGTCACGTAGCGGAAAATCACCTGGTTGTTGCGCTCGAGCTCGTCGAGAACCTTCGACTCGTTGAAATAATTCCCCTCGTTGTGCGCAATGGGAATCTTCAACACTTGCCCCTTTTTCGCCGCACACGTGAAAGGATTATCCGTGGTCTCAACACGAATGTGGACGTGCCGGCACAGATAGCGCAACCCGGTGTTGCGCATCATCGCGCCCGGAAGAAGGCCAGCTTCGAGAAGAATCTGAAATCCGTTGCAGATGCCCAGCACCAGCCCGCCCGAGCGTGCGAATTTCTCCACCGATTTCATCACCGGTGAAAATCGTGCGATCGCTCCCGTGCGCAGATAGTCGCCGTACGCAAAACCACCGGGAAGGACGATCGCGTCGCTCCCTTTCAGGTCTTCCGATCGGTGCCAGATGAAATCAACAGGCTCGTGGATGATCGAGCCAATCGCATGAAACGCGTCGTCGTCGCAATTGGAACCGGGGAACTGGACCACACCGAATTTCATCGGGGCGTTCTCCTAAAACGCTATTTTATCACACCGCCCCAATTTCCCCGCGCTCCTCGCACGCCCATTCCGCCGCTAATTTTTCGTGAGATTCCACAGGAAGGAACCGCCACTCGCCGTCCGTTTACCGCCGCTTCTTCGGCTTCTTCCGCGCTTTAGCTCGCTGCTTGCGCCGCGCCTCCGCCCACCCAGCCTTATTCGTCTGTCGTCCGCGCGCAATCCCCAGCGCTCCCGCCGGCACGTTCTCCGTAATCGTCGACCCCGCCGCCACGTAAGCCCCATCGCCCACGCGCACCGGAGCCACCAGCGCCGTATCGCTCCCGATAAAAACGCCCGCTCCAATCTCCGTGTGATGCTTCGCCACGCCGTCGTAATTGCACGTAATCGTACCCGCGCCAATGTTCGCTTCCTTTCCCACTGTCGCGTCGCCGATATAAGTCAAGTGCCCCGCCTTCGCTCCCTCGTGCACCACCGCGTTCTTCACTTCCACAAAATTCCCGATGTGCGCGTGCGCGCGAATATCCGCACCGGGCCGGAGCCGCGCAAACGGCCCCACATCCGCATGCGACGCCACGCGCGCCTGATCGAGCGCCGAGTACGGCCGGATCACCACGTCGTCGCCAATCACCGTGTCGCGCAGCACGCTTCCGGTACCAATCGTGCAACGCGCGCCGATCTTTGTTTTGCCGAGCAAGGCGACGCCCGGCTCAACCAGCGAATCCTCGTCGCCTGTCACCTCGGGATCGATCACAACCGACTCCGGCAAATAGATCGTCACGCCCGACGCCATCAACTCCGCCGCCTTGCGCGCCCGAAAAATCCGGTCCACGTCCGCCAGCGCCGACCGTGTGTTGCAGCCCAGAATCTCCTGCGGGTCGCCCGCCACCACCGCTAGCACGCGCTCGTTTTTCGCGCGCAGATATCCGATCGTGTCCGTCAAATACAGCTCGTGATGCGCGTTGTTGGGCTTCAGCTCACTCAGCGACGGCCACAGCTTGTCCAGCGTGAAGCAGTAAATACTCGAGTTCACTTCCTTGATCGCGCGCTGTTCCGGCGTCGCCGCCTTCTCCTCAACCACGCGCTCCACGCGCCCTTCTTCGTCGCGGATCACCCGCCCATAATCGGTGGGATTGTCCAGCACGGCGCTCAGTATCGTCGCCGCCGCTTCGCCGCGTTTGTGCGCGTCAATCAGCGCCTCCAGCGTTTCCGTTCGCAGCAGCGGCGCATCGCCCGGCATCACCACCGCGTACTTCGCGCCTCGTCGAATTTTCCGCCGTGCCACTTGCAGCGCATGTCCTGTTCCGCGTTGCGGCTTTTGCAGTACCACGTCCGAACCCAGCGACTCTGCCACCGCAGCCACTTCTTCCGCCTGGTGCCCGACCACTGTCAGCACCTGCGCTGGCTTCAACGGCTGGCACGCGCGAATAACGTGCTCGAGCATCGGCCGGCCGCCCGCGCGGTGCAGCACCTTAGCCAGCTCGGAACGCATGCGCGTCCCTTTGCCGGCCGCCAAAATCACGCAAACTGTGTCGGAATGAGCCATCGCTGAATTCATTCTCTCTTTCGCGGTGCCGATTTTGCAATCAAAAGCCCGGCCCAGGTTGCGCACAAACGTACAGAATCCTTTGCGTAATCGCTCACGACGCGACTATATTCACGTTTAAGCAGCGTAGAGGTGCCGATGTTTTGCTCGAAGTGCAAAATGGCGAATTCCGATACTCGCCAGACTTGCACCAAGTGCGGCGCAAAGTTGCCGCTCGGACGAAGCACTACCCGGAATTTCAACCTCGGGACCGCCGCCACTGCTGCAGCTGTCGCCCTGGCGCCTATCGCCGAATCTTCCTCGCAATCTGTCTCCGCCGCGCCCGCGCCTGAAACGAGTGAATCTCGCGCCGTTTCCTTCGCGCCTGAACCTCTCTCACTCGGGATCCAGCGCGAAAATCCCGTCTTCATCACATCGCGGCCCGTCTCAACCGCACCGCCGAAGCCGCCCAAACCCAAAGCGAATCGCAAAGCCGTCGCCAGTTTCGTCTTCGGCGTCTTGTTTCCCATTCTTCCATCCGCGATCGCCGCCATTGTTTACGGCCGCCGCGCCCGCACTGAAATTCGCACTTCGCATGGCAACCTTCGTGGCGCCGCGATGGCAAGGGCCGGCGTCGTTCTCGGCTGGCTCGGCGTGGCCCTGTTCACCGGCGCGTCGGTCAGCGCGCTCTACGCCCACTTGGCTCGCCCGACGGAAGCTCGCAACCAAGCCTCGGCCCTGAGCACGCTTCGCAGTATGAACTCCGCGCTCATCATTTACGGCGCTCAATATGGCAACGGTTTTCCGTCAGACGTTGCCGCGCTCTCGAGCGGCGATCCTGAGAGCGGAAACTGCAATCACGCCGCGATGATCGATCCTCGTCTCTCCTCCGGCCGCAAAGACGGCTACATCTTCCGATATACGCCAGTTTTCCCGGATCATCGTGCCACGCCGCAAATCTCTCCCAAAGCCGCTGCGGCGAATTGCACGTCGGGCGGCGCCTCTGGCTACGCCATCACAGCCGATCCCGCCGAGCCTGGAAAATCCGGCGCCATGCATTTCTACAGCGATCAAACGGGCATCATTCGCTACTCCAACGATTCTCCCGCCACGGCATCCAGCGACTCGCTTCGGTAGTTCCGCTGCGCTCCACGCAACACCCCTCGCACACAACGCTTTGCAGAAAACCGTCTCGCGGATATATTTCACGTCAATCACCAGGGAGGCGCTCGATGTTCTGCTCGAAATGCGGAAACGCGAACCCGGATACCGCTCAGTTCTGCAACAGGTGCGGCTCGCTGCTCCCGCCCTCTGCGAAGTTCGTTCCGCCAACGCCGTCCGTCGCGGCTCCTCACGCACCTGGCCCGATTCCCGGCGCTGTCCCTTCGCACCATCCGGGCCATTATTACGCGCCCCAAGCGCCTTACGTCGGCCCCACGGAAACCAGCGGCAAAGCCATCGGCAGCCTGATCTTCGGACTCTTCTTTTTCGTCTTCCCGTCCGCGATACTCGCAATCATCCTCGGCCATTGGTCCCTGTCCGACATTCGCAAAGCCGGAGGCCGACTCACCGGCCGCGGCATCGGCACCGCCGGGATGGTTCTCGGCTACGTCGGCGTCGCCTCGATCCCGTTCATCCTCATCATCGCCGCCATCGCGATTCCTAATATTCTCCGCGCGCGCATGGTCGCCAACGAAGCCTCCGCGTTAGGTTCACTGCGCGCCATGAGCACCGCACTTTCCACTTACGGGGCCGAATACGGCTCCGGATATCCTACAAATCTCTCCGTCCTCACTTCAGGCGACGCCGCTGACGGGAACTGCAACCATGCCGGACTTCTTGAGCCCGCCTTTGCCATCGGCCGCAAAAACGGCTATGTCTTCTATTACGTGCCAAAGTATCCCGGTGGCGCTGACGGCCCGCCTCCTCCAGCAAAGGGAACAACTCCAAAGTGCCCAGCGAGCGGCGCGTCTGGTTACGAAATTACAGCCGATCCCATCACCAACAACACCACCGGCGTACGCCACTTCTTCGTCGACGATTCCGGGGTGATTCGCGTCTCGCAAGGCGATGGCCCTGCCAACGCGGACAGTGCTCCGCTCGAATAGATGCGGCGGCCATAAATCAAGAGTTGGGAACTAGCTTGTTGCGGGGAGTACAGCGGGAAAACTGCGCGCCGCGGGCGCTGCGGCATGCGATTCAGTGGTTTCGGTCCACAAACTGCGATCTGCCAGAAGGCGCGTCACCAGTTGCGTATGTAGTGCGTGTCCGGCCTTGTGCGCCACCACTCTCGCCTTCAATGGATGTCCCACCAGGGCCAAGTCGCCAATCAGGTCGAGCGCCTTGTGCCGCCCAAACTCATCGCGAAAACGCAGCGGCCCGTTCATGATCGTCTCGTCGTCCAGCACGATCGCGTTTTCCACCGACCCTCCCCGGATCAGCCCCATCGCCTGCATCCCTGCGAAGTCCTTCATGAATCCAAACGTCCGCGCCGGTGCCAGCTCTTGGCAAAATGTCTCGCGATTCACCGTCATCGCCACTGCCTGCTGTCCCACTTCCGGATGCTTGTACTCCACGAAGCACTCCACGCGGAATTCATCCGCCGGATAGATCCCGATTCGCCGGTCGCCCTCGGCAAACTCCAGCGCCTTCTTCACGTGAATGTAGCGACGCTGCCGCCGCAGCTTCCGCGTGCCAGCCTTTTCCAGCATCTCAATGTAGGGCTGCGACGATCCATCCAGAATTGGTAGTTCCAGCGCGTTGATCTCCACGTAGACATTGTCCACGCCGCACGAATAGAGCGCTGCCAGCACATGTTCCGTCGTGGAAAGGAGCACGCCCTGCTTCATCAGGCTCGTCGCGTAGCTCACGCGCGCAACGTTCCGCACGTGTGCCTCAATTTCGAAATTGTCTAGATCGACGCGGCGGAAAACGATGCCGGTATCGGCAGGTGCGGGAACGAATCGAACGCGGGAAGGAACAGCGGTGTGTAGCCCGATCCCCTCAATTTCGACGGGCCGCTGGATTGTGGACTGAAACGCCATTTTACCCCAGCAACTAGCTTATATGTAAACTGTCGTCGCTGGGAAGCCAAATTTCAGCCAGTGTTATGTATGGCTTACATCCCTTATTGGAACGGTTTAATGAAGCCGTGTTGTATGGTTACCACACATTGCGGTCACGGCGCGGGGCGGGGCGCAGCCGGGATCGTCTCAGCTCGACTTTACGCCTGGACGCGGCCGCGAGCTTGGTCAAACCGAGATATTGATCTTCTGTCCTGTTGCATCGGACGATCCGCGTGCTGCCCCGGCGGCAGGCAGAGACAAAGAAGTCGTAGCTGGATTCAACGTCGCCGTGCCGCTCCCGCCCGAGGCAGAATTTGCTCCGCTAGACGCGCTGCTTGGAGCCCCGCCACTAGCAGCCGCAGACAATGTCGCTCCGGTTTGCGCCGTAGTCGGCACATTCTGTTGATTCACCAGGGACGGGGCGAGGACCTGCGAAGTCGCCGGACTCAGCACGGCGGTTTGCGTCGGCAACCCCTGGACGTACTGTTGAATCGCCGCCGGATCGTTCACGAGCGGCAAGAGCGCAATCCGTTCGGCGAAACTGATTTGCGTCGGATTGATCCCAAGTTGCTGTAGTACCTCATCTAGCTGCTGCAACTTCGCCTGCGAGGCAGCGCTCAAAAGCGACGCCTGATAAGCCGTTATCCCCGCACCAGATGCATTTACTGTTCCTGGATTGGTAGCTGCTGCTGCCGCGCTCGCCACCGGAGCAGTTGGATTGTTGGTCTGCACCGGAACCGCCGCGGCGGGCTGACTCGCAGCCCCCTGTACGCTCGTTGGCGGAAAGTATGTGGCCTGAAACGTAGGCTGTAGCTTCGCACCTTGCGCCACCACCGGCACATGCCTTCCGCCTGTCTCAGTCAGGTTCACCGTGTCCTGAGGCCTAGATACGCCGCCCTCGGATGTAGGCACGGGCAAGGTCGCTGGCGCTACCGTTGCCGGATCACCACCACTCTGATTCGCAGCACCGGAGATCGAAGTTGTCACCGCTTGAGCGATCGATGCCATGGGAAATCTCCCGGGCCTGGCCCCGGCGCCTCGCCGGACGCCGATTTCTCCACCACTCACTTGAGCAAAGCCACCGTTCTGCTTCCGTATCGGCTTGGAGCGGCAAAACTTGACCTGTGTCCGTGCCGCAAGCACTCGCGTTGTCTTGCCGCATAAGCACGGGTACAATGGATTTTCGGAGCCGCTTTCGAAGCGAACTCCACAACCCAGCGATGCCTACTCCCTTCACCATTCTCTCCAACAGTCCCGTGCCTCCTCCGGCAGCTCACCCGCGCCCCTCCTGGCTACGCGTGAAATTCTTCGGCGGCCCCAACTATCAGGAACTCAAGCGCATCATGCGCACGCTCGACCTTCACACTGTTTGCGAAAGCGCGCGCTGCCCCAACATGGGCGAGTGCTGGGAACACCGCACCGCGACCTTCATGATCCTCGGCAATATCTGCACGCGCGCCTGCGGCTTCTGCGCCGTCCCGAGCGGTAAGCCCCTCGGTCCGCCGGAAGAAGACGAACCCGAGCGCGTCGCCGAAGCCGTTGAACGAATGGGCCTGCGCTACGCCGTCGTCACTTCCGTGAATCGCGACGACCAGCCCGACGGCGGCTCCGCGATTTTCGCACGCACCATCAGGCGCATCCGCGAACGTGTCCCCGGCTGCCGCGTCGAAGTCCTGATCCCCGATTTCCGCGGCCATTGGCCCGCGCTCGACACCGTTCTCGGCGCCAAGCCCGACGTCCTGAACCACAACATGGAAACCGTGCCGCGTCTCTATCGCCAGGTCCGCAAAGGCGCCGTCTACGAGCGCTCGCTCGAGCTTCTCCGTCGCGCGCGCGAATCCGCGCCGGATTTGTCCACGAAAACAGGAATGATGTTGGGTCTCGGTGAATCGCGCGAAGAAACGCTGGCTGCGATGGAGGACATCGCCGCGCAGGGCACTCACATCCTTACTCTCGGCCAGTACTTGCAGCCGACGCCGGAACATCTTCCCATCGACCGCTTCCTGCATCCCGACGAGTTCGCCGAATTCAAACACCTCGGCGAAAAAATGGGCTTCAAGCACGTCGAATCCGGCCCCCTGGTTCGCTCCTCCTACCACGCCTTCGAACAAGAAGAAGCCGCCCGTACGTAAGAGAGCCTGCCGCGCAGGCTTTGTGCCCCCAAATAAGAGCCTTTCCGGGTCCTGCACACTTTTCCTCACAAGAGCGTGCGCAAGCACCGCGCCAAATCCCATCCCAACTCAGTGGATCGTCGCCAACATCTCCCCCGCCACCCTCCGCGCCCTCTCGCGACACTCCTCGTCACGTATCTCCAAATCGCCAACGCTCCGCAGCGTCTTCTCCGCCTCCGCCGTATGCCCCTGCTCCAACTCCAAATTACCCATCATCAGTAGAAACGCCGGGTTCCTCGGGTATGCCTCCACAAGCGACTTCATCGTCGCAGCCGCCCGCGCATAATCCAAATCAAACGATCTCAAGTTCTTCGCCAAATAAAATCGAGCGATCACCTTCATCAACACGCCATTGTTCGCGCCCTCTTCCAGCTGCCGTATCCCGTCCTGCTTGCTCCCGCCCGGAATGCCCATAAAAAATCGCAGCACCTTCACGATTCCCGAAAGCGAATCCACGTAGTAGTTGTAGAGTCCCAACCCCGCCGTCGCATCCGCCAGCTGCGGATCAAGCGCCAGCGCGTCCAAAAATTCCTGCCGCGCCGCCACCGCCACCTTCGCCACCGCGCGCGATTCGTCGCGCAGCCCAAGCAGCCGCGCCTTTAGCGCGTATCCCATCCCCGCATATAAATGATCGGTCGCGTTGTTCGTGCGCGCGATCCCTGCCAGCGCCAGTTCGATCGCCTTGTCCGTCGCGGCCATATACGCGTCGTCGTGATTTTCTCCGTCCGCCCACACTTGCGTGCTCTTCGATCGCTTCCAAGCATCCACCATCCCCCACTTCATCTCGCACGCCGCGCAGTAAATCAGACTCCATCGCGCTTCACCTTCGAGGAGGTAGCCGAGCGGGCTGTCGGGATTTGCGCGTTCCATGTCACGCGCCATCCGCAGCCCCTCGTGGGGCTCGCCTGAATAAATTTTGTCGAGAGCTTGCAGCGCTTCGGGAGGGACGTTCTGCGAACGGGCGCGCACCGCAGGCGCCGCCATCGCCACCAGAAGAACCATCGTCAACGACACAACCGGAACGATTTTGCAGCGGCGACGCGCGCGAATCATCATCGAATGGGCTTGAGATGCTGCAATGGGCTGGCGAATCCGAATCCACGAATCGAACACTCGCGGCTGAATCCACGTGTATGATAACCCGATTTAGCGCGCACGCGTTTTTATCACCGCGGTGCCCCTCGCGATGAACGGTCCCCCCATCAGCCAACCCGGCCGCCCAGAAAATCTCGAACGCGGCTTGAGCCTCCTCGAAGCCACGTCGCTGAACATGACGTTCATGGTCGGCATCGGCCCGTTCATCGTCATTCCATTCATTATTCAAGCGATGCACGGCCCGCAATGCATCTTCGCCTGGGTCGGCGGCGCGCTACTCGCTCTTCTCGACGGCTGCGTCTGGGCTGAACTCGGCGCCGCCATGCCGCAAGCCGGCGGTTCTTATGTTTTCCTCCGCGAAGCCTACGGCCCTGAAAAATTCGGCCGACTGATGAGCTTCCTCTTCATTTGGCAAACGCTCTTTCAAGCGCCGCTCAGCATTTCCTCCGGCGCGCTGGGTTTTGCAGACTACTCGAAATATCTCACCGCAAAACTTCCGGGCTTCGCCACCTGGCACGATGCGCACCAGAATTCCATGACGACCCTCGCCGGAGGCTACAGCCGCGCCGTTGCCGTACTCGTGATCGTCATCGCCGTCGTCCTTCTCTACCGTAAAATTTCCGAGATCGGCAAAATCTCCACCGCCCTCTGGGTCATCGTTCTCGCCACGATGCTGTGGCTCATCTACGGCGGCGTCACGCATTTCAACGCCGCCCGCGTCTTTACCTACTCGCCGGACACTTGGAATCTCTCCTGGGTCTTCTTTGCGGGTCTCGGCCACGCCTCCGTGCAAACCATCTACAGCTACCTCGGCTACTACAACGTCTGCAATCTCGGCGGTGAGATGAAAAATCCCGAGCGCAACATTCCTCGCGCGATCTTCATCTCCATCCTCGGCATCGCCATACTCTATTTTGCGCTGCAGACGAGCATTCTCAGCGTTATCCCCTGGCAAGAAGCCGCCAACTCCAAATACGTCGTCAGCCTCTTCGTCGAGCGCACTTTCGGAACGCACTGGGCGTCCTTCGCCACCGCGATGATTCTCTTCGTCGCCTTTGGCTCGATTTTCTCCGCGACTCTCGGCTACTCGCGTGTCCCGTACGCCGCCGCTCTCGACGGGAATTTCTTCTCCATTTTCGCCCGTGTTCACCCGGTCAAAAAATTCCCGTACGTCTCTTTGCTGGCCCTTGGCGCCGTATCCATCATCATCTGTGCCTTCTTCAGCCTGTTTTCCGTGATTCGCGCCATCCTCGCGATGCGCTGCCTCATCCAATTCGCGGGCCAAGCCGTCGGACTTCTCATTCTTCACCGGCGCTGGAAAGCCGAGCGCTGGCCTTTCCATATGCTGTTTTATCCTGTCCCCGTGATCCTGGCGATCGCCGGCTGGATCGCAATTTTTATTTCCACGGGCCGCAACCCTATGCTCTCTTCGCTTGCGGCCATGGCTGCAGGTATTGTTGTCTACTTGGTGCGCGCCCGTATGGCGCGCCAGTGGCCCTTTCAGGAGGCGGTTCGGTGACCCATCGCGACGGCTTGTGGACAAAGTGGACGAAGAAAATTTTCAGTCTGCTCGGCGCCGCCTGCTGTCTCGCCGTTCTCGCGCCACGCGCTCGCGCCCAGTCGCTCCCCGAAACCGCCGAGGCCATCAACAAAGCCCGCATCACGTCGCGCGTTCTCTTCATCACCGCACACCCGGATGACGAGTGGTCCAGCGTTCTCGCTTATATTTCGCGCGGCGAAAATGCGGACGTCGCTCTGCTCACACTCACTCGCGGCCAGGGCGGCCAGAACGCCATCGGCCCCGAGCAAGATGGTGAACTCGGCGTCATCCGCACCACCGAACTTCTCGCCGCCGGAAAACACTACGGCGTCCGCCAATATTTCACCCGCGCGCTGGATTTTGGTTTCTCGAAAAGCCCCGATCAGACCATGAAAATCTGGGGCGACCTCGTCCTCGAAGACATGGTCCGCGTCATCCGCACCTATCGCCCCGTTGTCGTCATCAACGGTTGGGGCGGCGTTCACAGCGGACACGGGCACCATCAAGCCAGCGGCATCCTCACGCCGAAAGCCATCGAGATGGCCGCCGATCCCACGAAATTCCCAGATCAGATCAAGGAAGGCTTGCCCGCCTGGAAGACGCGCCTCGTCGTTCGCCTCATGCGCAACGACACGAGCCAAGGCGTGGCGCTGCCCGTGTACAAAGTCTCCCCGCTTTGGGGCGAGAGCTACGAGCAGATGGGCGCCGAAGGCCACGCGCTCCACGTCTCGCAGGGAACGCCAGCGTTCAGCGGCAACAGCTTCTACCGCAGCTCCGTGACGCTCTACGCGGAAAGCGGTGGCACAGGCGACGGAAAATTCGACGCGAAAATTCTCGCCGAACCTCTCCCCGCACTGGCCGCGAGATATCCGTCGCTTAGCGCGCAACTCACTGCTCCACTCGCCTCAGCCAACGCGCAGATCGAACTCGCCGAAAAAAATGTCCTGCGCCTCGATCGTGCCGGGGCCGCCGCTGCCCTCGCGGAAGCCGGCAAGAGTGTAAAGACTCTGCGCGAATCGCTCTCGAAACTTTCCAGCGCCGAAGCGAAAGCCGCGTCGTGGGAACTCGCACAAGTCAGCGCGCACATCGACCTCGCTCTTGAAAAGGATGTCGCGCTTCCCGTCGCTGCGAATGCCGACCGCCATGAACTGGTCGCCGGTGAATCCCTGCCGGTCCACGTCAACTTCAACGGCGATCCCGCATTTCCCGTCGAGTGGACGCTCGACAGCAAAAGCCTCGTCGTCCCTCGAGGTTGGACTGTCGATGGTGGAGAGAAAAAACAATCTGGCCACGATGCCGACTTCACTGTCAACGTGCCCGCAGGCGCGAAAGTCGCTCTCACCCCGTCCGACGTGATTCTTCCGTTCCCGCCGCCTCTCGTCGAACTCGCGCTGCCCGTGCGCTACGCGGGATACGAGTTCACGATTCACAAGGCCGTTCAATCCACCGAGGCAAAAACCACCGGCATCTTCACCTACCCGCTCGAGCTCGTTCCCGCCGTCACTCTCACCGTCGAGCCGCAGCAAGCCATGGTTCCGGTGCAACGCGATGGGGAGCCCGTCACACTTCTGGCTCGCATTCGTTACCACGGCACAAAAACTGCCACGGTCACCGCCAGTCTCGACGCACCACAGGGCTGGTCGGCTGCCGCAATCGCGCCGCTGGAATTTACAGCGCCGGGCGACCAACTCATTCGTTTCCTCGTGACGCCTCCGGCGAATCCATCCACCGGCCCATACAAAATGAATCCGTACGCGCGTATCGGCTCTGACACTTTCCGCGATTCGCTCGAGCCGATCCCGACTCTCCCGACGCGTGACTGGATCAAGCCCGACGACGCCACGGTCCACGTCCTCGATCTCAACATCCCGCACGAACTCCATGTCGGTTACATCGCCACCGAAGGCGATCTCATTCCAGACATCCTCAAGCAACTCAACATCCGCGTCGAACTCCTCGACGAAGTCGAACTCGCCTTCGGTGATCTCAGCCGCTTTGACGCGATTGTCGTCGGCTTCCGCGCCTACGAACTCCGTCCGGACGTGATCCGTTCGAACCCTCGCCTCCTCGACTACGTTAAAGACGGCGGCACGCTGGTCGTTCAGTATCAGCGCAATTTTTCCGGCGGCTCGTTCAGCGTTGCGCCCTATCCTGCCAGCATGCCCGGCGCCACGTCGCGCGTTACAGACGCGCAATCGCCCGTGCGCTTCCTCGCGCCTGATTCGCCTCTCCTTAATTTTCCGAACAAGATCACTGCCGCCGATTTCGAAGGCTGGGTTCAGGAGCGGGGAATCTACTTCTGGGGCGATTTCGACGCGAAGTACACGCCGGTCCTCGGTCTCATCGATCACGACGAACCTGAAACCAAAGGCTCGCTCGTCTACGCGCAGTACGGCAAAGGCCTCTACATCTTCACCGGCATCTCGTTCTTCCGTGAGCTGCCCGCGGGCGTTCCCGGCGCGTACCGCCTGTTCGTGAACTTGCTCAGCCAATCCAAAGCAGCCGTCCAAAAATAGCTACCGCACGAGACCACCGTTGCTTCATCCGCACGCGCATCACGCGCTGCGACTCGCTCGCGTTTTTCCTCGTGCTATCCTCCCTCGGCGGAGGAACCAATGAAGTTGTCTCGCGCATCGAACGCAAAATTTTTCGCTCTCGTTCTCTCACTCCTGCTTTGCGCCTCATCCACCCTCGCGCAAAAGAAAAATAAGAATCAGCAGCCCTCCGACAACACGCCGCCTTCGTCCGACCAGAAACTCCCCATGTCTCCCGGCGACGAACTCGATAACGACATCGGCCAGATGCTCGGCGCTCTCCAGGTCGGGAACGTCGATGCCATGCACAAGTATTACGCCGACAACGCGACCTTCGTCAGCAGCACCTACGCTCCTCCCATCGTCGGCTTCGAAACCTGGGCCGCGGGCTACCAGCGCCAGCGCGCCGGATTCAGCGGCATGCAGATCGTCCGCCGCAACACGGTCATCTTCCCGCACGGCGATGTCGCCTGGGCTACGTACCAGTGGGAATTTTCAGGGCTGCAGACTAGCGGCGCGCCTTACTCCGCTAAGGGTCAAACTACGCTGGTCTTCAATCGGGTGGGAAACAACTGGATGATCGTACACAACCACACGTCGGTGGATTGCGGCTCGATTTCAGACGCCGGCCCTCCGGCTCCGCCTACACAACCACCGTCCGGCCCCGCCGGTGCCGCCGCTCCACCACCTTCACAACCAAAGCAGTAGCGATTCGCTCGACCGCGCCTAGAAGCTCTGGAATCCTTGATAGAGCTTCACGCCGCCCGCGACCAACAGCAGGATTACCGACGAGATGGTCAAAAGCTTGATCGGCATCGCCAGCTTTTCCACCTTGGCGATGATCTCCTGCTGCTCGCGCGCCATCACGTCACCCGAGCTTCCCAGGAAAATCTGATCGTCTTCGCGAATCTCGATCGTCCCGCGATACACCACGAGCGCAATCAAGGCCGCGGTAACCACGCCCCACACCAACAGAATATCCAGGATTGTGCTGTTGATCCCGTCCATGGATACCTCCCTGCCCGCAGGTCGCTAAGACGTCGTGCGAATCGTACGGCGGTTGGCGGCCCGAGCGGGCCCTATTCCGACTACTAACGGCGGAGTATAACACCGCTGGGGAGGGGGGAAGTCAAGCGGGGAGTTTTTCGTCCGGGAACTGAATTCCCCAGAAATTGTGTGTGGGATAAAGGATTTCCAGGCCCAACTCCCAGATTCCCGGTTCCTTCGCCGCGCATACCCGGATCACCCGGAACTCCTGTGTGTCCTCGGAAATCGAGTTCAGGATCTCCACACGAGAACCCATCGCCGGCTCAAACGGCGCGCGCACCAGCGCACCCGTCCGGCTCACGGCAATCGCTTCTGCGGGCGTGTCCAACGTCTGTCCGTGTACGCCGTAGCCGAAGATCTTTACAGGGATTCGAATGAAGACGCGAGAAGAGCGCCGCCGCTCCAGCATCGCGCGTACGGTTGCCATGTGAACCTCTGTTGCTCCGGCCAGCGGCTGGCCCTTAGTCGGAGACCCTTAGTCTGCACTGTAGGGCCGCCCTGGGGCACGGTCAAGCCGTGCGCGCGCCCGTGTGCCTCGTTGACAAACGCGACGCACCGCCGTCCAATCCGCATCTCAGTCTTGTGCAGGGCGCTCAACAGCCTCTATTTCGATGCCAACCAAACTCCAGGTAGCCACGCCCGAAGACGCCCTCGGCCTCGTCGCCCTCCACACCGCCGCGAACGACGCGCTCACCGCCAAGTTCGGCAGCGGCCCATGGTCCGGGCACTCCTCCGAAAAGGCCGTCCGTTTCCACATGACCCGCTCGACGATTTACATTCTCCGCCGTCGTGCTGCAATCGTCGCCACCTTTGCCTTGAGCAGGCGCAAGCCCTGGGCGATCGATCGCCGCTACTTCGACTCCGGCGAGCATCCTCTCTACCTCACCGGCATGGCCGTCACGCCGAAGCACCAACGCCGCGGCCTCGGCGCCGCCGTCCTCGCCGAACTTCCGGGCATCGTGAAGTCCTGGCCCGCCGATTCCGTCCGCCTCTGCGCCTTTGCCGGGCCAGCCGGTGCCGGCGATTTTTATCGCAAATGCGGCTTCCGCGAAGTCCGCCAGGCCTCGTACAAGGGCACGCCCCACGTCTATTTCGACAAACTTTTCGAACTTTAGCGCACTCGGTCGCGCAATCGCGCCTCGCCCGCTCCGTGCTACAATCCTTAAGCTTGCCCGAATGGCGGAACTGGCAGACGCGCTACGTTCAGGTCGTAGTTCTCGCAAGGGAGTGGGGGTTCGAATCCCTCTTCGGGCACCATCGTAATTCCTGCCGCATCTTCCACTAACTCGCCGCTTTTCGGCTTTTCGCCATCTTCGCTCTCGGCTTCTTCGCTTTAGTCGTTTTCACGGCCACCAGCGTCGCCGCCACATACTCAAGCTGCTTCATCTCGCGCACAGCCCGCAGCATCAGCGCCCCACGGCTCATGTCCCCGCGCCCGATAAACTCAGCCGGCACCCTCAGCCGCGCGCCCAGCACCTCCGAAAGCGGCTCGAGATATTTCGGCGTCGCGATGCTTCCGAGCAGCACCACCTCGTCGTCCTCATCCAGTTCAGCCGCCAACTTCGCCGCATCACGCACCAGCGGCGAACGGTAAAGCAGATTTTCGTGGTGAATTTTCACGTCGGCCATCGCGCGCAGATCGTCGTGCACGATTCGCGCGAGCGGCGACATCAATCCCCGAGCCGCCGTAATCACATGCACGCTCTCGAATTCCTCCTCCGCGAACGCCCGCGCGTACGCCAGCTTCCCTCGAAAGTACAAGCCGCTCACGAAACTGAACACTTCCCCCAGCGGCGCACCCTCTCCGCCGACCCTCGTCGCCAGCTCGAACTTCGATCGTGGCGACAGCAAATATCCAGCCCTACGCCCCGACAAATTGGCCGGTGAAAGCAAAAATACTCGCCGCTTCGTTGCGCCAACCTGAGTCTTCTTTCCCACGCCTCATCCTAACAGTCCTGGCAGTGCTGCGCCGTCGCCGCGAGGCCATCAACTCCCGCCGTCGTGGCTGCGTGGTTCGATGTATTCCCATTCCGCCTGTCTTCAGCGCAGAATGCTTGCCAAAACCTCGCAAGGCGGCCACGTGCCCAAATCAAAGAACACTCGCAGTTCTCGTAAGCCAGCCGCCCGTTCTGCATCTCGGCGCCCCGCCAAAGCGCGCCAAATTCCTCGCGATGTTAACGAAGCCACCATCCAAGTCGACGGCGGCGACGTCCATCTCACCAATCTCAACAAGATTTTCTGGCCGCAGCTCCGCCTTACCAAGCGCAATCTCCTCCAGTATTACCTCGATGTCTCTCCCTGGCTCCTCCCCCACCTCCACAACCGCGCCATGGTGATGAAACGCTATCCCAACGGCATCGACGGCGAATTCTTCTTCATGAAGCGCGCTCCATCGCCGCGCCCAAAATCCGTTCCGATCTGCTCCATCAAGCATCACTCCGGCAACGTCATCGACTTTCCCGTCATTCAAGATGTCGCCTCTCTCCTCTGGGTCGTCAATCTCGGCTGCATCGATCTCAATCCCTGGTACGCCCGCTGCGACGACGTCGATCTCCCCGACTTCCTTCACTTCGATCTCGATCCCACTCCCGGCGCCTCATTCAAAAAAGTCAGCGAGACGGCGCTCGCCGTCCGCAAAGAACTCGAAGCCATCAAAATTCCCAGCTACGCGAAAACCACCGGCTCGCGCGGCATTCACGTGTACGTTCCCATCCAGCGCGGTCCCACGCAAAAACAGGTCTGGTCCTTCGCCAAAGCTTTCGCGATCGAAATGGCCAATCGCTATCCCGCCCTCGCTACGTCCATTTACAAAGTCGCGAATCGCCCGTGTGATCGCGTCCTCGTCGACTACAACCAGAACGCCTGGAATCGCACGCTCGCTTCCGTCTATTCCGTTCGCCCCACGCCTCCCGCCACCGTCTCGACTCCCGTCACGTGGGACGAGCTTCGCCGCGGCGTGAAAATGGAAGGCTTCACCATGAAAACTGTTCCGCGCCGCCTGGAAAAAATCGGCGACCTCTGGAAGCCGCTCCTCGCGCAGCGCGGCCGCACGGACCTGGCCAAACTCCTATGACTCTACCTCTCTCGAAAAAGTACGCGCCAATGGAAGCCGATCCCGCCTCCGAATTGCCGTTCGGTCCGAACTGGCATTACGAACCGAAGTGGGACGGCTTCCGCTGCATCGCGTTTCGCGAAGGCAACCGCGTCGACCTCGAATCGAAAAGTGGTAAGGCCCTCACGCGCTATTTCCCCGAACTCGTCGCCGCACTTCGCGACATCAGCGTCACGCGCTTCGTGCTCGACGGTGAAATCGTCATTCCCGTCGACGGCGATCTTTCCTTCGACTCGCTTCTGCAGCGCATTCATCCCGCTGCCTCACGCGTCGAAAAACTCAGCAAAGGAACGCCCTCTATCTTCATCGTCTTCGATTTGCTGGTCGACGCCGCCGGCGAAAAACTCGTTCAGCGCCCGCTCTCCGAACGCCGCCGCGCTCTCGAAGCCTTCGGCAAAAAGTTTCTGCGCGGCTCAAAGTCCGTCCGGCTCTCGCCGGGCACAAAGGATCTCGCTGTCGCGAAAAAATGGTTCCACATGGGCGTCGGCCTCGATGGCATCGTAGCCAAGCGCGACGATCTCGCCTACCAGTCCGGCAATCGCGACGGCATGCAGAAAATCAAAACGCAGCGCACCGCCGATTGCGTGGTCGGCGGCTTCCGCTACCTTGAGAAAAAACGTGTGGTTGGATCTTTACTGCTCGGCCTTTACGATTCCGCCGGCAAGCTCGACCACGTTGGCTTCACGTCCTCGATTCACGACGAAGATCGCAAGTCGCTCACGAAAAAACTCGAAGCTCTCATCAAGCCGCCCGGCTTCACGGGCAAAGCCCCCGGCGGTCCCAGCCGCTGGAGCACCAAACGCTCCACCGAATGGGAGCCGCTCGCGACCAAGCTAGTCGTCGAAGTGCAGTTCGACCACTTCACCGGCGGCCGCTTCCGCCACGGCACAAAATTTCTCCGCTGGCGCCCCGAAAAATCTCCGAAAAGTTGCACGATGCGCCAGGTCCGCCGCGAAAATCGCTCCGCTCTCGATCTTCTCTAGTCGCGCGCAGCGCTACTGCTTCCCAATCCGAGCCGGCGTTGTGTGCAGTTCCCGCCGGAACATCGCAATGAACGCGCTCGTGCTTGAATAGCCCACTTCGAGGGCGACATTTGTCACCGACTCGCCCGCCGCGAGCAAACGTAGCGCGTGAATCAGCCGCAGCCTCTGCCGCCACTCTCGAAACGAAACTCCTGTCTCCACGCGAAATAATCTTTCGATCGTCCGCGTGCTCGCTCCCGCGCGTTTCGCGATTGCGCCCAGCGGTTCGTCCGACGCTGGATCGGACTCCAGCATCGCCGCCACCCGCGCCGCGCGCACGTCGTTCGGCATTTTCAATTGCAGCGGCACGGTCTCCCGCTCGTTCAGTTGGTCCAGAATTACGTCGATCAATCGTGACTGTTCCGGCACCGCCGAATCGAGCGCCCCAATCGAAATCGCCTTTAGGATCAACTCGCGCAAAAGCGGCGAAACATTCATTCCCGTGCACTCGCGCGTACCAAATTTCGAAATCTGTGGCACCACGTACAAACTCCGCGCCGCCACCGGCCCCGAGTAAATCTCCGTATGCGTCACGCCCGCTGGTACCCACACCGCGCGATGCGGCGGCACCACCCATGTGCCTTCGGCCGTCGTCACGCTCATCACGCCCTCAGTCGCGTACGTCAGTTGATCCCACCGGTGGTGATGCGCCGCGATTACGTGGCGGCTGCTCGTGAATGTCACCCCAAACGTCCGCACCAGCACGCTCCCTTCAAGCTCGGTCCGCGTGATTCGCCTTTGGCGTATTCTCGACATTTATTGGCAGTATAGAGCAAGTACGCCGTCCCGAAACGCACTATGCTTCACAACGTTCGGGCAAAGTTCACGTCTTGGAGGAGTCCGTAAATGTCTCATGTTGCTCACTTTGCAATAAACGCCGGCAACGTCGAACGCGCCCGCGGCTTTTACACCAACGTTTTTGGCTGGAAGTTCGAGGCGTGGGGACCTCCAGGCTTCTACCTGATCAATACTGGCGGTCCCGAGGACAAGGTAGTCCGCGGCTCGCTGCAGGGCCGTCGTGACCTGATTCCCGGCCAGAAAACGATCGGCTACGAGTGCACCGTCTCCGTGCCGTCCATCGAAGCGACGATTCGCGCGCTGAAAGACCAGAACGCCAAAATCGTGATGGAAAAATCTGTGATTGCGGGCGTGGGCACTCTTGTGTTCTTTGAAGACACGGAAGGCAACGTCGCCGGCGCCATCGAGTTCGACAAGGACTACAAGCACGGCAATTCGTAGCACCGCTTGGTCGAGCGAAGGCGGCCGTCGCCATTCTCAATCGGAGGTCCCCATGTCGTCGGCCGCTCCCGCTCCTACCGTTCAACGTCAGCGCATCAACCTCGTCGCCGTCTTAGCGTCGGCGTTGCTCTTCTACGCGATCCAAGCGATGTGGTTCAGCGTGTTCAAGGATCCGTGGCTTGCGGGCCTCGGCAAGTCCATCCCGCAAATCATGGCCGAACTCAGCGGCCGCCCCACGTGGCCGCTTTACGTCGGCGCGTTGATCTGCAATCTGATCATTGCCTTCGTGATGGCATGGGTTTTTCTGCAGGTGGGAGTGCGTGGCCTCGTGCAAGGGGTGTGCTGGGCGGCGATTCTCTGGTTCGGCTTCGTCGCCACCGTCATGGCCACGAACTACTCGTTCGAACTTCGCAGCGCCAAGCTTCTCGCGCTCGACGCCGGTTGTCCGCTCGTCGGAATGCTTGTGACTGGCGCGATCCTCGGCGGATGGCGCGCAAAGTCCCGCGACAGCATGGCCGTTCCTCGCTAACTTTTTTGCGCTATAGCCTATCTCGACGCCGATTTCGTAAAATCGCAGTCAACTTCTCATGAGTTCTCGCGCAATTCGAGTTCATCGCGTGGCCTCTATCTTTGCCGTCGCGATTTGGTCTCTTTCGCTTTGTGTTGCGCCATCCGCGCGCCCCGCAGCCTGCCTGCTACAAGCCACTGCGCCCACCACTCCGATTCCGCTCCAGGTGATCGTTGTCGCTTCGCAGTCCGAGGCCGAAAAAATCCGCGCTGAACTCCGGCAAGGCGCTGACTTCGCCGCACTCGCCAAAGACAAATCCACCGATCCCAGCGCTAATAACGGCGGCTACATGGGCGTCGTCGATCCAGCCTCGCTCCGCCCCGAACTCCGGGAAGCACTCCGAGGTGTCGCGCCAGGCGGCCTATCGCCTATTGTTCATCTGCCTTCCGGCTTCACCATTCTCAAAGTTCTCGCCGCGCCGCCGCAGACTCCCGCCGCATCCTCCCAACAAGCCGAACCGCCCCGTTCCAACATGGGCAGCGCCGGCACCGCGCTTCAGGCCATGTCCGCGCAGGGGATCATGCGAAACACCGCCGACGTTTCCGGCCTCAACGAAGCTGAAGCCGCCCTGGCTCGTTTCGATAAGCCCACCGATTGGAATCAGGATCCCGCCACGATCTGCAAAATGCGCAACGAATCCTACGCGCACGCAAAATCTCAGCTCGAGAAATTTCTCGCCGGCGATCCGAGCGCTAGTCCCGGGGGCGCGCCTCCGGGCGGCCCGCGCCCTATCGACCGCATTCAAGCCATCTTCGGCCTCGGCCAACTCGCCGCCTACCAAGGCGACATGAACGAAGCCATCGCCCAATACGAAAAAGCCGCCACTCTCGCCGAGCAGTCACTCCCGGAAGCCACGCCCGTTTTCGACGAAACTCTCGGCGTCGCCTATCTCCATCGCTCCGAGGTCGATAACAACATCTATCGCGATCCTGGCGATCGCTGCATTTTTCCGATGGCACCGAAAGACAAATATTCGAAGACCGCCGACTCCGCCAAAGCCATTCAATACTTCCTGCGCTACCTGAAGCAGAAGCCCGACGAGCTTGAAGTGAAATGGCTTCTGAACATCGCTTACATGACCACCGGCGCCTATCCTTCGGGCGTCCCGCCGCAATATCTTCTCGATCCGAAACTGTTTGAGTCCGGCGAAAATGTTGGTCGCTTCAAGGACGTTGCTCCCGCCGCTGGCGTGAGTTCCTTCGCCATGGCCGGCGGTGTGATCGTCGACGACTTCGACAACGACGGCCTTTTCGACATCGTTTCTTCCAGCATGGACATGTGCCAACCACTGCACTATTTCCACAACAACGGCGACGGCACGTTCACCGATCGCGCCGCCCAGGCGCATCTCTCCGATCAGCTCGGCGGACTCAACATCATCCAGGCCGACTACAACAACGACGGCTGCACGGACATCCTCGTCCTTCGCGGCGGCTGGGAAATTCCTCAGCGCAAATCGCTCCTGAAAAATAATTGCGATGGCACCTTCACTGACGTCACCAAAGCCGCCGGTCTCGCCGAACCAGCCACCAGCACGCAAACCGCGGTCTGGACGGACATCAACAACGACGGGCTGCTCGATCTTTTCGTCGGCAGCGAAAACGGACCGGCTCAACTTTTTCTCAATAACGGCGACGGCACCTTCAAGGACATCTCGCACAGCGCGGGCATCGATAAGATCACTTACGCGAAGGGCGTCGTGGCGGGGGATTACGACAACGACGGCTGGCCCGATCTCTATGTCTCAAATTTTCAGGGCGAAAATCTTCTCTACCACAACAATCACGACAACACGTTTACCGAAGTCGCTCACGATGCGGGTGTCCTCGGCAACGGTCGCGGTTTCGCCGCCTTCTTCCTCGACTATGACAACGACGGCTGGCCCGACATTTTCGTCACCAGCTACTTCACTTCAGTCGACGAAACCGTTCGCACCTATCTCGGCTTGCCGCACAACGTGACCTCGCTCAAGCTCTACCGCAATCTCGGCAACGGCACTTTTCACGACGTGACCCGGGAAGTCGGCCTCAACAAGGTTTACATGCCGATGGGCGGCAACTTCGGCGACTTCGACAACGACGGCTTCCTCGATATCTATCTCGGCACCGGCAACCCGTCCTACGCTTCTCTCATACCGAACGTTTTGCTGAAAAACATCGATGGCAAGAAATTTGTGGACGTCACCTCGTCGTCTGGCACCGGCGAACTCCATAAAGGCCATGGCGTCGCATTCGCCGATCTTGAAAACAACGGCAAGGTCGATATCGCCGAAGAAATCGGCGGCGCCGTTCCCGGCGATCGTCACGCCTTCCGCCTGTTCGAAAATCCCGGCAACGACAATGACTGGATCACCGTCAAGCTCGTCGGCGTGAAATCCAATCGCGGAGCCATCGGCGCCCGCATTCACGTCACCGTCGAAAACGCCGGCGCGCCCCCGCGCGAAATCTATCGCACCGTCAATAGCGGCGGTTCCTTCGGCGCTTCGCCTCTCGAACAGCACATCGGCATCGGCAAAAGCGCCCACATCGACAACATCGAAATTTGGTGGCCCACCTCAAACACGCGCCAGAATTTCCGCAACGTCGACTCGAATCAGTTCATCCAGATCAAAGAATTCGACACCACCTTCACCAAACTGGATCGCAAGCCCTACCATCTAGGCGCCTCCGCCGCACCAAAGCCATGACGCCCGCCACACCGAATTCGGACACGCCGCGGGTCCTGACTCTTTTCGCGACCTTCGTCTTCATTCTCGGCGCCTTCGTTACAAACGCCGCCGATGCCCAACACTACCAAGCCCGCGGCATCGTGCTAAACGTCGATCCCACAAAGAACTCCCTATACGTCTCCACCGACGCCATCCCCGGCTTCATGGAAGCCATGGCCATGTCCTACCCGGTTAAGAATCCCAAAGACCTCGAAGGCCTTGCCCCTGGCGCGATGATCGACTTCACTCTCACCGTCACCGCCGACACTTCCTACATCGAAAACATAAAAGTCCGCGCCTTCGAAAGTCTCGAACAAGACCCGCTAACCGCCCGCCGCTTGAAACTCCTCGATCAACTCGATTCCGCGGGCTCCGCCACAAAACTCCTCGAGCCCGGCCAGCACATTCCCGACTTCACCCTCACCGACCAATCCAACCAACCCGTCACGCTCTCCACGTTCTCTCGCAAAGTAGTCGTCCTCAGCTTCATGTACACGCGTTGCGCTCTGCCGAATTATTGCTTCCGGCTCTCCAACAATCTCTCCCGCCTCCAAAAGCGCTTCCACGATCAACTCGGCCGCGACATAATCCTGCTGAGCATCACTTTCGATCCCGCGCACGATCAGCCGCCCCAACTCGCCGACTACGCTAAAATTTGGAAAGCCGATCCTGCCGCGTGGCACATGCTCACCGGTTCCACCGCCGACGTTCAAAACGTCTGCCGCGAATTCGGCGTCGTCGCCTATCCCGACGAAGGCCTACTAATTCACTCGTTGCACACCGTGATCATCGACCGGCAGGGAAATCTCGCAGCCAACCTGGAAGGAAATGAATTCACCGCCACTCAACTCGGCGACCTCGTCGAAACCGTGATGAAACGCTAACTCAGTACCATCCCGTCCGCTTAAAAAGTAAAAGTAGTATCACCGCCAGCGCCGTCATCATTCCCGTCGCGATGAACACTCCATACTTCGCATGCAGAAACGGCAAGTTGTCGAAGTTCATCCCGTAATAGCCTGTGATCAGCAAGATCGGCAGCGTCACCGTCGCACACAGCGTCATCACCTTCACGATGTCGTTCGTCCGGTTCGCTGCCGCCGTCAGATGCACCTCGAGCACGCCCGTCAAAATGTCGCGATACGTTTCCGTGAATTCCAGCGCGCGCAGCAAGTGCTCGTACACATCCTGAAAATAAAGTTTCTCAACCTCGATCCACGGTTCGCTGCGCCGCAACATCTGGCTCACCATGTCGCGCATTCCGATCGTCACTCGCCGGAATTCGATCAACGCCCGTTTCAGTTCGAAAATCTCCGCGAGCAGCTTCGCAGACGTGTGTTCGATCGCCTTAGCCTCCACCACCTCGATCCGCTCTTCGATCGTATCGAGCACCGGCAGGTAATGGTCGACCATCCCATCGATCAAGCGGTGCACCAGCTTCGCCGTGCTCCCTAAACGTGGATCCGTCGCAAACGCCGCCTTCGCCGCATCCGCAAACGCGTTCTGCCCTTCGGTCGCGCTGATCACCCACTTCTCGTTCATGAAAAAGTCCATCTCCGTGAACGAGCACTCATTCGTCTTAGCGTCGTAGTGCACGATGTTCGCGACCACGAACAGGGTTTCGCCGTACTGATCGATCTTCGCGCGCGTCCCTGGAACGCGGCAGTCCTCGACCGCCAGTTCGTGCAGCCCGTACACCTTCGCCAGCTCATCCAACGCCGGCCCCTGCACGTCTTCCACGTGGTACCACTTATATCCGTCGCGCTCACCCACATACGCGCCCTGAATCGCCGCACCGCTTGTGCTCGTTGTCATCGGAATGTCCTTTACGGACGAGGGTGATAAGATGCGCGATTGCCGCACTTCGCGCAATGTGGCCAGCCGCCCCACGCGCGAATCACCGGCCCATCGTAATACGACTGTAACCTTGCTCCACTAGGCTTCCACGGCTCCGAGGACCGCATGGCACTCAAGAAAGACACGCCCACTCCGAATCCCGAAATGTTCCTGAACCGCCATTACGGCTGGATGCTTTTCAACGACCGCGTCCTCGAAGAAGCCCAGGACCCGTCGAACCCGCTCCTTGAGCGCGTGAAATTCCTCGCCATTACCGCGAGCAACCTCGACGAATTCGTCGAAGTCCGCGTCGCCGGCATCCTCCAGCAAGTTGAACACGGCAAAGGTGAAATCGGTCCCGACGGCTCCACGCCCCAGCAAACTCTCACCGGCCTCGCCGAGCGCATCCACAAATTCGTCAAAGCCCAGTACGACTGCTGGCGCGAACAGATCGTTCCTGCTCTCGCGGCTGAAAACGTCCGCATCCGCCACGCCAAAGATCTCAAGCCCGACGAGCGCACCTACCTCGACTTCTTTTACACAAAATCCGTCGAGCCTCTGCTCACGCCCGTCACCGTCGACCCGGCGCATCCGTTTCCGCATGTGCTCAACAAAGCCCTCTGCCTGGCGTTTCTCTTAAAACGCAAGCGCCGCGGCTCCCAGACCTATCTCGGAGTCGTCACCGTCCCGCGCGCCCTGCCGCGCCTCGTGCAACTTCCCTCGAAAGATGGCACCACCGATTTCGTCTTCCTCTCGGACGTGATCCAAACCTGCGCCGACCGCCTCTACCACGGCTATGAAGTTCTCTCCGCCGCTGCCTTCCGCGTCACGCGCAATAGCAATCTCTACCTCGAAGAGGAAGAGTCGCGCAGCATCATGGATTCGGTCGACGCGCAGCTCCACCGCCGCCGCAAAGGCGAAGCCGTCCGCCTCGAAATCGAAGCCGGCGCCAATCAGGAAATCGTCGACCGCCTCGTCGTCAATTTCCGCCTCGCACCCTGGCAAACTTTTCGTGTCAACGGTCCGCCGAACCTTTCGCGCATTCTCTATCTCTATGACGCAGTTCCCCGCCCCGATCTAAAATTCCGCCCGTTTGTCCCACGCGAACTCGCGCTAAAGCCCGGCCCAGCGTCCATCTTCGAACTCGTGCGCAAGCGCGACGTGCTGCTTCACCATCCGTACGATTCCTACAGCGCCGTCGTCCGCTTCATCGAAAGCGCCGCGAAAGATCCTGACGTTCTTTCCATCAAGCAGACTCTCTATCGCACAAGCGAAAATTCGCCCATCGTCCGCGCGCTCATTGACGCCGCCGCGAAAAAAGAAGTCGCCGTCGTCGTCGAACTCAAAGCCCGATTTGACGAAGCCTCCAACATTCGCTGGGCTCGCAATCTGCAGGAAGCCGGCGTGCAGGTTTTTCACGGTGTCGTGGGCCTCAAGACGCACTGCAAGCTCGCGCTCATCGCTCGCCGCGAACAGGACGGCCAAATCCGCCGCTACGCGCATCTCGGCACCGGCAATTACAATCCGTCCACCGCGCGCTTTTACACCGACCTGAGCCTGCTCACCGGCGATGCGCACATTACGAACGCGGTGCATCACGTTTTCGATTACCTCACCGCCTACTCCGAGCGCCCGAAATACGAGCCGCTCTTCGTCGCGCCTCTTAATCTCGGCCGTTCCTGCAAAGCGCTCATCGAACGCGAAGCCGCCTTCGCTCGCGCCGGCAAAAAGGCCTTCATCTTCGCCAAAGTGAATTCGCTTCTCGACGAACAGATCATCGAAACGCTTTATAAAGCCTCGCAGGACGGCGTGCACATCGAACTCATCGTCCGCGGCGCGTGCGCGCTTCGTCCCGGCGTTCGTGGTATGAGCAGCCGCATCCGCGTCCGCAGCATCATCGGACGCTTTCTCGAGCACAGCCGCATCTTCGCTTTCGGCAACGGCGGCCGCCCCGAGCTTTATCTCGGCAGCGCCGACTGGATGCACCGCAACATTTACGAGCGCGTCGAAGTCATGTTCCACATGCGCGATCCCGAGCTCTGCAATCAGGTTTATTCCGAGGTGATTCAGCCGTACCTCGCGGACACCGAGAAAACTCGCATCCTGCAGCCTGACGGCAAATACATCCGCGAATCCTCCGCCTCGTCGCGCAATGGGCGTCCGCCGTTTCCGTTCAACGTGCAGGATTTCCTGATCGGCTTTGCCGAAGGCCGCGAAGCGATCAGCGAGGTGCCGCACGCGCCCACGTCGCTGCGTTTTGCGCCGATCAAGCCGGCGGCGAATTCGCACGGTCACACCGCGCCTCGCGCGAAGAAAAAATCCCCGGCACCTTCCACTGCCGTCGCTGCTTCGAAGAGCTGATCCAGCCCGCGCCTCTCGTTCCCGCGTATAATCCGGGGCGATGCTCGAAAAAATTTCAGCCGCGATCCGCTGGCTGCTCGATCCCGAGCCTTTGCGTCCGGACGGCACGGCCACGCATCTCTGGGTCCGCTGGATTTTTCTTCGTGCTTTCGGGCTGATTTACTTTTCCGCGTTCCTTCCGCTCATTTATGAAATTCGCGGCATGCTCGGCACGAACGGAATTCTTCCGATCGTCGACTACTTGCAGGCTGTTGCCGGAGCGATGCACGGCTGGCGTTTCTGGTACGCGCCCACTTTCCTCTGGCTCAGTTCGAGCGATCGCGCGCTGCTCATCCTCTGCTGGGTCGGCCTCATTGCCTCGATCTGCGTTGTTCTGAATCTTTGGCCGCGCCTTTCGCTCCTCGTGTGCTTCATCTGTTTTCTTTCGTTCGTCTCGGTCGCTCAGGAGTTCGCCAGCTTCCAGTCCGACGGCATGCTTCTGGAAGCTGGATTCATCGCGCTGTTCTTTGCTCCTGCGGGACTGCGCCCCGGACTCGGCGCTGCAAGCCCGCCATCTCGAGCCAGCCTTTATCTTTTGCGTTGGGAGTGGTTCCGGATTTATTTCGAATCGGGCGTCGTGAAAATCGCAAGCGGCGATCAGTCCTGGCGCCATTTCACGGCCATGGACGACTATTATCAAAACGGCCCGCTGCCCACCTGGGTCGGCTGGTACGTGCAGCACCTTCCGCACGCCTTCCACGCCGCCACCGCCTTCTTCACGCTCTTCGCGGAACTGATTCTCGTCTGGATGCTCTTTCTCCCGCGCCGCCTCCGCCTCGTCTGCTTCTGCATCGTCACGCCCTTCCAGATCGGCATCATCCTCACCGCGAACTACACCTTCCTCAATTACCTGGTCCTCCTCCTGGGCGTCCTCCTCCTCGACGACCGCGCCGTCCAGTGGGCGCTCCCCTCGCGGATTCGCACTTGGCTCTCCGGCGCTCCCTCAGCCGTGACTGAGGTAGTTGCGCCGACCCCGCCTGAGCATCCGACTCCCGCGGCATCACCATTCGCGCCGTTCGCTCAGGCCATGTGGCGCCTCATCTCCGGCGTCTGCCTTGGCATGAGCTTTTACGTCACCACACTGCTGCTTTTGTGGATGTTCATCCCGACCCTGCCTTTGCCGGAGTATCCCGTCCGCGCCCTCGAGCCCTCGCGCATCGCCAACCGCTACGGCCTCTTCGCCGTCATGACTCACGAACGCTACGAAATCGAATTTCAGGGATCCACCGACGGCGGCAAAACTTGGACACCCTATCCGTTCCGCTTCAAGCCGCAAGCGCTCGACAAAGCCCCCGGACTGTACGCACCATACCAGCCGCGCTTTGAGTGGTGTCTCTGGTTCGCTTCGCTCGATAACTGGCGCGGCAACCGCTGGGTTCTCTGGACCCAGGAGCGCCTGCTGAAGAACGATCCCGACGTCCTAAAGCTCTTCGCGTCGAATCCCTTCGCGTCTGGCGCTCCCACCCAAGTCCGCTCGGTGATGTATCAATACTGGTTCACCGATATGAAGACCAAACACGACACCGGCAATTGGTGGCGCCGCGAACTCCTCGGCGACTACGCGCCCACCCTAGAGCGCGCCCCCGACGGCAAAGTCGTGATCCTCGACACCTCCACCCCGGACCTCCAGTAGCTCATTTGGTGTTCTACAAAGGCGTTTTTCATTGTCGATTAGAAATTCGTCCGCCGTTTGTTTTCTTGTAGCTACGGCGTTTTCTAATCGCATCCAGTGTCGATTAGAAATAAGGGGTGAGGCTGGGGGAGAAGCCGGGTGAGCTGCGACCGGCGGCAACGGCGGAGTGCCGCTTCGCACGTGCATACGGAGGTGGGCGTCGATTAAAGCCCTCTGTATATTACCATATAGATATTAAGTTGTCGAGGTTTTAAGTTGCGGTCCGAAATAGGAAACAGTTCCATTTTGGGAATTGGTTGGCGCGGGGAGGCTTCACGGTGGCGCGGGAGAGGAGATCGAGTTGGATCGATGCGTGGCGACCAAGACTAGCCTGGACCGAAACCATCTTTTGCCTCGCACGCGCAAATCCAGTAGCCTGATTCCGGCCATGCCACCGACCCGCCACTCCATCGAACCGCGCGAGCCGATTGTTCCTGAAGTCGTACCCGAAGACGTGCTCGCCTTCCTCGCCAAGCAAAATCAGCCGCTCAGCATCCGCGAGATCGCCCACGGCATGGACCTCCGCCACCGCGGCCGCCGCTATCTTCCGCGCGTTCTGAACAAGCTCGTCAAGCGCCGTGAAGCCGAGAAAGTGAAGGGAGATCGCTATCGCCTGGCAGGCGCGAAGCAGTCCCAAAATGAAAAATCCGCGCGCAGCGCCGAGAAGTCCAAGCCGCGCGTGACAATTCCCGCGAAGGCGACCGACGCAACAGAAGCTCCCACCGAGCGCTCAGCACATAAAAAGCCGGAGCGCGGCCGCGATCCGAACCTCGTCTCCGGCCGGCTGATCACGCATCGTGACGGCTACGGCTTTCTGGTGCCTGACCGACCGATTCCGCGCGTCGAGGGCGACCTCTTCATCGGCCGCGAAGGTCTCGGCGATGCGATGAATGGTGACAAAGTTCTCGCGCGCATCGAGCGCCGCCGTACGGACGGCCGCGCCGAAGGCCGCATCGTTCAGATCGTCGAGCGGCAGCACCCAACAGTGGTCGGGCTCTTTCGCTATGGTCCGCACGGCAATGTGGTGCTGCCCTACGACGCACGCATCCTTCACGAAGTCTCAATTCCAGCGGGCGCGGAACTCACGCCAAAGCTTCGCGCGCAACTGAGCGAAAAGCTCGGAGTCAGTGAAGCTGAATTACCCACTGCACTGAAGCGCACGCGATTGCCCGAACTCGATGGCGCCGTGGTCGACGTGGAGCTGACGCGCTTTCCGCGTGGCGGCCTCGCTCCCAGTGGACGTGTGATCGAAATTCTCGGACGCCCGGGCGAAATGGGCGTCGACGTGGAAATCATCATCCGCAAGCACCACCTGCCGCACGTCTTCCCAGAAGACGTGCTTGCCCAGTCGCATGCCGAGCCGCAGACCGTCTCGCCGAAGCAGCTTGCAGGGCGCCGCGATTTTCGCGACCTACCCATCGTCACCATCGACGGCGAAACCGCCCGCGATTTTGACGACGCAGTGCTCGTCACGAAGCTGGCCAACGGACACTACGAACTGCAAGTTCACATCGCCGATGTGGCGCATTACGTCGAACGCGGCTCGCCGCTCGATCGCGAAGCCCGCCTTCGCGGGACTTCCGTCTACTTTCCCAATCGTGCCGTTCCGATGCTGCCGGAAGAGCTCTCGAACGGCATCTGCTCGCTGAATCCGAAAGTCGACCGCCTGGTGATGAGCGCGATCATGGAAATGGACGCGACGGGCAAGATGGTCCATTCGGATTTCACTGCCGGCGTGATTCGGTCGGCCGAGCGCATGACGTACACCAACGTCAACAAGGTGCTGGAAGGCGATCGCGAGATGAACGAGCGCTACAAGCCGCTCGTTGAACGCTTCAAGCTGATGCGCGAGCTCGCTGAGCTGCGAATCAAGCTGCGCCACGCGCGCGGCTCGATTGACTTCGACTTGCCCGAGCCGGTGATCGAATTCGACGAGCAAGGCCGGATGACCAGCATTATCCGCAGCGAGCGCAACATCGCTCACCGGCTCATTGAAGAATTCATGCTCGCAGCGAACGAGGCCGTGGCGCAGTACCTCGAAAAACGCGCCGTCGCATCACTTCATCGCGTACACGAAAAGCCGGACCCGAAAAAGGTAATCGAGTTCGAAGAACTGGCGCACGCGTTTGGTTACTCCATCGGAGTGGGCGGAATCGCCGAGCGTCGCGTGGTGGTGAAACACGGCGATACGCGTCAAGGCGCTCATGGAAAGCGCGGCGGTAAAGGCCGCGAGCGGCGCATCGAATTCACGGAACCGACTGTCGACGAAATCGATATTCGCCCGCAGCACTATCAAAAGCTTGCCGGGAAAATCGCTGGGCAACCTGAGGAGCGGATCCTTTCGTACCTGATGCTGCGATCCCTCAAGCAGGCGCGCTACTCGGTCGACTTGCTCGGACACTTCGCCCTCGCCGCCAAGGAATATGCCCACTTCACTTCGCCCATTCGCCGGTACCCCGACCTGATCGTTCATCGGGCGCTGAAATGGGCACTCGCAAATCCGGATGTAGCGCCGGCGCGGTTGAACGTCGAGAACCCGAAGACACACGAAGAGGAATCCGTCCCGGCGCTTGGCCCCTACCGCCGGACCGAGCTGAAGGAAATCGCGACAGAAAGCTCGGACGCTGAACGCGGCGCCGACCTCGCCGAGCGCGACCTGATGGATTGGAAGACCGCCCAGTTCATGGAGCAACACCTCGGCGACGAGTACGAGGCCCTCATCATCTCGGTACAGAAATTCGGCTTTTTCGTGGAGTTGATGGAAATCTTCGTCGAGGGCCTGGTAAGCGTCGGCGCCATTGAGGAATTTACCGGCCACCGCTGCGAATATCGCGAGCGGGATCACACGATTGTCACCGAGCCACAGCGCACGTCGCGCGGATCGAACCAGCGGCTAGTGTTCCGATTGGGAGACAGGGTGCGCGTCAGAGCCGAGCGAATTGACCCGATTCGGCACAAAGTGGAGTTCGCGCTTCTCGAGATTTTGGCATCCCCATAAAAACAAGATACTTAGCGAGCCCTCAAGGTGCCTATCCCCTGTACTCGCGCTATCTGTTGAAAAGACAGTATACTTTCGCGCCTCTCCAACCGCAGTACCATTGACGCGTTTTTCACCAGACTCGAAACTGGAAAATATGGAACGCTACGCTTCGTTCATCGGCAAACGGGTGGAAGCCCACTACCGGTCCGCCGATATACACCTGTTCGCAGTGGGCGTCATCGTCGCTGACAATGGCAAGTCCATCTACATCGAGGATCGTTTCGCATCGGGTGGAACCGAGAAAATGATGCGACTCGAGCTGCCTTATACGCACGTCGTCCGTATCGTCGAACTCGGCCTTTCCGATCCTGCGCTCGTTCCGATGCTTCGCCCCCCCGTCAAATAGCCCGCTATCTAATTCGCAGCCCCTCCCGTATTGTTTCGTACCGATTCGCCTTCGCCCTCCCTCGGGGTATGATTTTCCGGTGAATCGGAGGAAGCCATGAAACCGACCGTCGGAATGATCGGCCTGGGGCTGATGGGCAAGCCCATGGCGAAGAACCTGTTGAAGGCGGGCTACTCCGTCTACGTCTGGAACCGCACCGCCGCCAAAGCACAAGATCTGGTGAGCGCAGGAGCGAAGCTCGCGGCAAACCCACGCGAAGTGGCGGAAAACGTAGATGTGCTGATTACCATCGTGAGCGATCCGCCCGCGCTGGAAGAAGTGCTTTGGGGCAAGGACGGAGCGTTTCCGGCGCTGAAGCCCGGCAGCTTGTATGTGGAATCGAGCACGATTTCGCCGGATCTGGCGCGCCGGGTCGCGGCGGAGTGCGGCAAAGCGGGCGTTGAGTTCCTAGATGCACCGGTGACCGGCGGCACGTGGGGCGCGGAGAAGGGCGAGCTGCTCTTCATGGTGGGCGGCGACGCGAAAGTGTTCGAGCGCGCGAAGCCCATACTGGAAGCCATGGGCACGAAGTTCTTCCTGCTCGGGCCGAATGGCGCAGGTCAGACGATCAAGCTCGCGATGAACTCAATCCTCGCGCTGCAAGTAGACTCGCTGGCGGAAGCGCTAGCACTGGTTCGCGGCGCAGGAATCGCGGGAGAAAAGCTCATCGAAGTGATGCAGGCGAGCATGGCACGGTCAGGCGTGCTGGACGTGAAGGCGCCCCTGATGTTGAAGGGTGAATATCCAGCGAGCTTCCCGCTGCGCTTGATGCACAAAGATATGCGCCTCGCGCTCGAACTGGCAAAGCAAGAAGGTATCAAACTGCCGGCGCTACAGGCGGCGTACGAAACTTTCAGTAAGGTGAAGGATGCGGCGAAAGACGATCCGGACTTCGCCGCAGTATCGAGGTTCTGGCCCGCGAAGAATTAGCCTGCGTTACTTCCCGTTACCGGCGAAATACGTGAGAGGCAGATCGCGCGAAGTGCGCAGCCCCGCGTTCGCAGCAAGAATCGTGGGAATCGCGTTCACGGCAACCGCGGCAGTGGCGATGTCGCCGTGCGTACCGCCTGGAATTGTGAGCGAGATGTTCGGTTCGCCGGCCAACTCGACGGTGTCTGACGGGTTCTTGGCACCGACGTACATCTTCAATTCCATGAAGATCTTTTCCTTGCCTCCGGCGGTGCCGCGGCCAATCTGATGAACGCCGGTCACTTGGCCAGGCGCGACTTCGAGGTATTCGGTTTTTACCGTTTCGTCGGCGATCATCGGCTCGATAGTTTCGGTGATGTCATCGAGAGCTATGCCGAGCCCGTCGGCAACCATGGCGATCGATTCGGGCAAGCCGTGGTGCTTGATCACACCGGCGGCGACTTGCTGCTTGAACTCATCAGGCGTCATGCCTGCACCAATTTTCTTCTGCAGCGGCAAGCGGCGCTTCGACGCATCGACAATGCGGATCGCGCGTGCCGATTCAACGTTCTTTGAAACGGTGGAAAGCGTGAGGACGAGCTTGTCCATCACGAAACCGGGGTTCACGCCGGTGCCAATTATGGCGACGCCTTCTTCGATGGCAGCTTCATCGAGGCGTTTTGAAAGTTCGGGATGTTTGCGGAAGGGATACGCAAGTTCTTCGCAGGTGGACACGACGCAGCAGCCGGCGTGGATGCATTCAAGAAGCTGGTCCATCACGCTTTCGAGATACGATGACGTAGTGTGCAGCACGAGATCCGCGGGCTTCGCGAGAACGCTCGCGGCATCGGCGGAAATCGCAACGCCCCACGGAGCATCGGCGGCGCCAAGAAATTCGCCGAGATCGCGTCCGGCCTTCGCGGGATCCTTATCCACCGCGCCGACAATTTCGATTTGCGCTTTGGTGCGCATCAGCCGCGCGATCGACGCACCGATCGGGCCGAGCCCGTATTGAACCGCTCGTATTTTCTTTTTCACTCTGCCTACCCTAGTTTATGGAAAAATAAATTCCGATTTTCGAATCGCTGCCTGCAATAGTTGCCAGAATACCTTAAGGTGTTGCCCCACGGAGCGCAACCGGATTTGCGCTCCCACGAGAGAGAATGAACGGCGACGTGAGCGAACAACCCGAGCCGCAGCCGCGAAGACGTCCGCTATGGCAAACCGTGCTGCGATCGGTGCTGCAGTACGGCGCCAGCGCGCTCGCGCTCTACATTCTGTTTCGATTCCTTCCCGCGCGACATGTGGTCGATACATTGCGGCGACTGAGCCTCAAGATTTGGCTCGTCGCGCTTCTCGGGTACCTGGCTGCGCACGTTATCGGGGCGGTGAAGTACCGGCTCGTGCTGAATACGGGAGGCGCGGGGTTAAGTGCTCGCAATGCGGCGAGGTGCTACTTTGCAGGATTGTTTGGGTCGCTGTTTTTGCCATCGCTGATCGGTGGAGATATTTTGCGGATTGCGATGGCGCTGCGTGTGGGACGGTCGAAGGCCGCCGTTCTTTTAGGCAGCTTCGTCGACCGTCTGTCGGATCTTACGGCGCTGGTGCTACTGGCTGCGATTGGCGCTGCGCTCGTGCCGGGGGGGCTGCGCGAAAGAGATCGGCATATCTTCATGCTCGTGATCGCGGCGACTGCTGTGGCTTGCGCGGTGGTGCTCGCGATTGTCGCGCTATTTCCGGTCCGTCGATTGCCGTATGGAGTGCGCCGCAAGCTGGTGCGGTTGCGCGAAGCGGGGCGCGAGATTCTGCAGCAGCCGCAAACGATGCTGCGTGCGTTGACCATGAGCGTCGCCGTGCAGCTCGCGTTCATCACGCTGAACGTGATGTTGGCGGTAGCGTGCGGGCTGGAGCTGCCTTATCGGGTGTGGCTGTTTGCGTGGCCGCTCGCAAAACTTTCGGCGGCGGTACCGATCACGCAAGCTGGGATCGGCGTGCGCGAAGCGGCCACGGCGGCGTTGCTGCTGCCGTTTGGCGCGCCGCCGGAGCTGTCGGTGGCGACGGGGCTCGCGTGGGACGCGGTGGTAGTGGGCGGCGCGATCGCGGGCGGGCTGTTCGCGCTTGTAGTGCGAAATAGACCGAACGACGCGAGATAAGGGCTACTCGTAGCCACGCACCCTTTTTTGAGAAGCAAAAGGATGCGGCACCCGAAAAGGCGTGCCGCGGCTGGCGGCTTGTGGTCCGTCCGACGGCGAGATTGCGTCAACTCGCCGTGCGCGCTCGTCGGACGACAGCCAGGTCGGCTATCCCACGGTTAGTGCGCCGTTGAATATTTCCCGTAGTCCGGATACGCAGGAATCTTCACGGGCGGCGGTGGATTCTTCGAAAGATCCCGCATCAGCACCTCGACGCCTTTTTCGAGCTGCGTGTCGTGGCCCTTGCGCCACGCGGCGGGATCCATTTCGACATCGATGTCGGGTTTCACGCCATTGTTTTCCACGTCCCACTCGCCGTCGGTGGTGAAGAACGCAAAGCGCGGCGCGGTGACGAATCCATTGTCCATCAGCGATGGATAGCCTCCGATGCCAACGAGTCCACCCCACGTGCGCCGACCGATCAACGGGCCGAGGCCGACGTGGCGGAAATACCATGGCAGCGCATCACCGCCCGAGCCGGAAAATTCGTTGGTGAGCATCGCCTTCGGCCCGTAAATGCCGCTGAGAGGCGTGGTGTAGACGTTGCCTTCACGCGACGTCCAGTAATTCCAGATTTTCCGCTGCATGTACTGAATGATGTAGTCGGCTGCCTGGCCGCCGGCGTTGAAGCGCTCGTCGATCAGCGCGCCCTGCTTTCCGACTTGCGCGAAGTAGTAGCGGTTGAAGTTGGTGAAGCCGCCGCCACCGGTGTCCGGCAGGTAGACGTAGGCGAGCTTGCCGCCGCTCAGATCGTTCACCGCCTTCATGTTACTTTCCATCCAGGAGCGGTTTCGGAGGGCGGCTTCGCTGGGTTCGGGGACTACAGTGACTTCGCGAGCACCCGAGCCGTCGGCGTTCGGACCGACTTTTAGGACGGTCTGCTTGCCCGCGGTTTCCTGAAAATATTTATAAATGTCTTCGGTGGGCTTCACCTCGACGCCGTTGACGGCGAAAAGATACTCGCCCGCGACGACGTTAACGCCCGGTTGGGTGAGCGGCGCCTGCAAATGCGGGTTCCAGTTTTCACCGGCGTAGATTTTGGCGAAGCGGTAGTGGCCGTTTTCAATGGTGTAGTCCGCGCCGAGCAAGCCGACCTGCAGCGGTTGGACTTCGGGAATATCGCCGCCGCCCACGAACATGTGGCCGACGTTGAGTTCACTGAGCATCTGCGCGAAGAGATAGTTCAAATCGTCGCGCGTTGCTATGCGGTCGAGATACGGTTCGTATTCCTTCGAGAGAGCAGTGAGATTCACGCCGTGGTGGTGCGGGTCGTAGAAGAAATCGCGCTCGATGCGCCAGATTTCCCGAAACATCTGCGCCCATTCGGCACGCGGCTCGACCCAGACTTCCATGTCCGGCGTCTTGATGATGCCTTCGCCGGGCTTCGAGGGAGCGGCGGTGGAAGCGATGGCCCAGTTGTCGCCCTGCTGATAGAGGTATTTCTCGCCGTTGAAGGAGAGAATCACGTTGTTCACGCCGGCGACGAGCTGATCTTCCTTGCGCTTGCTGAGATCGAACTTCGCGAAGTTGAGCTGCGGTTGCGCGTCCGGATCGGAGTTGGGCGCAATGTCGGCGACAAAAATCTCGCCGGCCTTTCCAGCCGAGAGTGAGACGTAATTCTTCGCGCCCATCGGCATGGTGAGGATGCGCTGGCTGATGTTGTCGAAGTCGATGGTGACGGTGACGCTTTCTTTTTTCGCGGCGTCGTCCTTCTTTGAATCATCCTTGGCCTTTTGACCCGCGGCGGTTTTCGACGCGTCGGAGTCGCTGGGCTTTTTGTCCGCGTCCGGAGCCTTTTCCTCGTCGCTTTCTGGCGCGAGGGGCGAAGGCAGGTCCTTGCGCAGGACCATTACGTACACGTTGCGCGAAACTTGCTTGCCGTCGGTGGACATATCGAGGCCGCCGACGGTGGGGCCGATGTTCGTGCTGGCGGTGAAGAAGATGTACTTGCCGCTCAGGTCGAAGACGGCGTATTCGGCGTCGCTGAGCCCGTCGGTGACCTGCGCCGACTGGGCGGAACCGACGTTGTATACGCAAATCGCGCGGAAGTGGCTCGGCAAAATTTTCGTGTAAACGATCCAATTATTGTCGGGCGACCAGTTTGGATTCAGGCCTCCGCTACCGCCCAATAGGCCGTAGTAGTCCGTGTCGACTTTTACGGGTTTCGCTTTGTCGACGTCAACGTACCAGAGATTCAGGCGCTCGTCGGTGTAGGCGATCTTCTTGCTGTCCGGCGACCACGTCGGCCCATAGAAATACGACGGCGGATTGCCGAGATTGATCTTGCGCGTTTCGCCCAGGCCGGTTTGGGAGCGCAGGTGCAGCGCGTACTCGCCGGATTCGTCGGAGAAGTAGGCGATCCATTTTCCGTCGGGCGACCATGCGGGATCGCGATCGGCGACGCCGGGCGAATTGGTGATGTCGCGAATGTCGCCCTTTTCGGCGGGAACAGTGAGGATTTCGCCGTGCGCTTCGAAGACGGCGCGCGCGCCGGTGGGCGAGATGTTCGCGTTGGCGATTTGCTTCGCGACTTTTTCAAAGTGCGGGCGCGGCTGTACGAGATCGGCGGAAACGGTGATTTTCACCGCATGCTCGCGATGGCTCGCGAGATCGTAGAGGTGAATCGAGCCGAACTGTTCGTACACGATCGCGCCCGGGCCTGCCGCAGCGGATTTCAACGGCAGGCCCGAGTTCTCTATTACCTGCGTTTCGTTTTTGGTTTTTGTGTCGTACGAGAAGAGCGTGAAGGCGCCGTTGCGATCGGAGAGGAAGTAAATCGCGTCGCCGACCCAGATGGGATTCACGTCATTCCAGTTTTCGTGCGGCAGCGCGACGACGGATGAATCTGCGAGATTCGCGATCCAGATGCGCGGCGACGTACCGCCGCGGTAATGGCTCCAATTGCCGTAGGGGAGCGGCGTGGGAGTGTACGCGAGATATTTGCCGTCGGCCGAAAAGGAGCCGGCGTAGCCCAAGGGCAGAGGAATCTTCGCCGGGAAACCGCCTTCGAGAGGAACAGTAAAGAGAGCAGCCGTGCCATTGGCGAAGCTGTCGCGCGAGGAGGCGAAGAGAATGTTCTTGCTGTCGGGCGTCCAGCCGAGGGCGAAGTCTGCACCGGCGTGATAGGTGACGCGGCGAGGACTGCCGCCGTTCACCGAAACGACGTACACGTTCAACTTGCCGTCGTACTCGCCGGTGAAGGCGATCCATTTTCCATCGGGAGAAAAGTGCGGTCCCGACTTGACGCCCGGTCCCGCCGTGATGCGAACCGCTTCGCCGCCATCGCGTGAGACGCGCCAGATATCGTCGCCATACACGAAAGCGATGTCGGCGCTACTGAGCGTGGGCTGGCGGAGCAGCAGTGGCTTCTCGGAGGATTGCGCGCGCGCGGCAATCACGAAACCGAACACAGCCAGCACGAGCGCAAGAACGGGGCGAACCTTCTTCATCGACAATTCTCCTGTGAACGATAAGACTGATGATACGTACGGCGAGAGCTTTCGGTTCCTGTGCACGATTGGACGCGGCGCGGCATTGCTTGGGAGCAGCATTCTAGCCTTTATTACAAGGGGGCCAAACGGACGAAACGCGGCGTAAGAGCGAAGAGATAGCTACGTGGAATGGAAGCGCTTCTAGAAGCGGGAACGGCTAGCGCGAATGAAATCGCGCAGCGAGCTGACGTTTGGGCTGTAGGCGCCAACGCGACCCGCATCGACAGGCAGGCCGAACAACTCGGCTTGCTCGATGCTCAGACCGGCGTCGTCGAGTTCGGCGAGACTATAACCTTCGGTGGGCACAACACGATTGCGGCGCGAGAGCGCAACAGGCCGCGGCGGACGATGACGAACACCGCGCCGCTGCACAATATCGAAGAAGTCGTCCCAATCACGCCGGGTCCACATTCAGCCCCTCCGATCCAGATCACTATTAATAAGCAATTCGATGCCCAATGAACCAAATCGGTAGCACGAATTTACAAATTCGGCCGGGCGGCGCCGCGCGTTCAGTTGAATTGGCTTCGCCCCATGTTCACCCGAGCTGATGATAACTCTCCGAGGAGCGTACAGTCGCATGAGATGCGGCGAAGTTTCCATTCGGTTATCCACTCGATGCAATCAGAGTTTTCTATGCCTGATCTGAGTACGCATCGGACGCGGGCGGCGGATTTTTTCGGACGGACGTTTGCGAACCAGAGGGCCCTCAACCGGCAGTGTTATAATCGCAGTACGTTACAACGGCGCATTTGCCCCGCGAATCCTCCATGAATCATTCCGCGATTGTCGTTCACTACCACGAACTCTGGCTGAAGGGACGAAACCGCAAATTTTATTTGCGCAAGCTCACAACAACGCTGCGAACGGCACTTGAAGGGCTGGGTGTCGTGGCGATTGAACAAGCGGGCGACCGGCTGATTGTGTGGTTTCGCGAAGGCGCGGACGCGCAGGCGGCGTGCGAGCGGCTCGAACGCGTGCTCGGAATCGCCTTCTTTGCGGTGGCGCGGGCGGCGAACCGCGATCTCGGCGCGATTTGCGACGCGGCGTGGGAGGAGATGAAGCCGCTCGAGTTTGCGTCGTTTGCGGTGCGAGCGAAGCGCAGTGACAAATCGTTCGAGCATTCGAGCGTGGCCGTGGAGAAGGAGACGGGCGCGTACTTGGTGGAGCGGCTACGTGAAGCGGGACGCAGCGCGAAAGTGCGGCTGAAGGATCCGGACGTGACGTGCTATGTGGAGGTCACGCCGCGGCCTGCGCTGGTCTACGCATCGAAGCGCGAAGGAGCGGGCGGGCTGCCGGCGAATACAGCGGGGCGGATGATGTGCCTGTTATCGGGCGGATTCGATTCGGCCGTGGCGGCGTATCAAATGATGAAGCGCGGCGCGCATTTGAGCTTCGTGCACTTTCATTCGGCGGGCGCGGCGCCGGGAGAATCATCGCAGCACGTGGCGATGGAGCTGGTTCGGAGGCTCACGCCGTATCAAATCCACGCGAAGCTCTATCGTGTGCCGTTCGATGCGATTCAGCGCGAGATAGCGCGCTATGCGCCGGAAGCCGCGCGCGTTTTGCTCTACCGGCGGATGATGCTGCGGATCGCCGAGGCGCTCGCGACGCGCGACCGCGCACTGGCGCTGCTGATGGGTGACAGCTTGAGCCAAGTGGCGTCGCAGACGCTGCGGAATTTGGTGGCGGTGGATCGCGCGGTGGAGATGAACGTGTTCCGGCCGCTGGCCGGTTCGGACAAACAGGAAATTCTTGCGGCGGCTCGCAAGATCGGGACGTACGCGATTTCGGCCGAGCCATTTCACGACTGCTGCCCGGTATTTTTGCCTCGAAACCCTGCGTTGCATGCGACGGCGAAAAATCTGGATGAGGCGGAGTCTAAGCTTGACGTGGCGGAGATGATCCGGCGGGGCGTGCACTCGGCGACGCTGACGAAGTTCGTCTACAAAGGCGGCGAGGTAGTGGCGTCGGACGCTACGCCTGTCGACGCGAAACACGAAACCGCGATTGCTTAGCGCGGCGCATTGGCCCTCCGGAAAAACGAAACGGCCACGAGAGGCCGTGGCCGTTCTGAAATCCTGAGTTGTGAACCGCTGGACCGGTTAACGATCGCGATCTCTGTCCCGGCCGCCACCATAACCGCCGCGTCCACCGCCACCTCCGCCGCCCCCGCGCCCGCCACGATTCCCGCCGCCCCCGCCTCCTCCACCGCTGCCCATCGGACGAGCTTCGTTCACCACCAGCGCGCGGCCCATGAAATCTTTTCCGTTGAGAGCTTCGACGGCTTTTTCGGCGTCCGAGTCACTGGTGAATTCGGCGAAACCAAAACCGCGCGGCTGGCCCGTGAAACGATCGCGCAGCAGACTCAACTGGTCGGGCTGCACCCCAATTTGCGAAAACAAAGCGGAAACATCCTCTTCCGTAGCCTTGAACGGCAGGTTCCCCACGTACAGTTTCTTCACGAGCGTGCTCCTTGCTCGCGCCCGACTTACGGCGTGAGTATGAGGCTGAAGAACCGAGTTATCGGCCGTTAGCGGCTGGAAAGTGTTGCCACACGCGGCTGAAGCGAGAGCTTCAGCGACTCTGGGCGGCATCTTGCTCCCAAACGAGTGCGGCAGTCAACACGTGGCGGGCTTGCGACGGGTTCGGCGCGCGAGTGGCTAGGTACGGTAGCTGGCGTTGATGTGCACGTACTCAGTGGTAAAGTCGCAGGTCCACACGAGAGCGCGGCCTCTGCCAGAGCGGAGGTTCACGCGGATCGGAACGTATTTCGCGAGCATTTTTTCGTGCGCGATGCGCTCGTTGAATTTCTTTTCGCGGCCGCGGCGGCAGACTTCGACGCCGGCGAGGGTGATATCGACGCGTTCGGGCTCGAAGGCAACTCCGGAACGCCCGGCGGCGGCAAGGACGCGACCCCAGTTCGGGTCGGCGCCGGCGAGAGCGGTCTTCACAAGCGGCGAATTGGCGATGGTGCGGGCGATTTTGTCGGCGGCGCGGTCGCTCGATGCGCCGGTGACGGTTACTTCGATCACGCGCTGTGCGCCTTCGCCGTCGGCAACGATCGCGATCGCTAGCGAACGGCAGACGGTTTCGAGTGAGGCGACGAATTTGTTGTAGTCAGCGTTGGCACTGGTGATGGCGCGGGCGCCGGATTCGCCGTTGGCGAGGAGAGAGACGGTGTCGTTGGTCGAGGTGTCGCCATCGACCGTGATCGCGTTGAACGTGCGCGCGGCGACATGTTTCAGCGCGCGCGCGAGGAGTGACGAGGAAATTGCGGCGTCCGTGGCGACGAAGGCGAGCATGGTGGCCATGTTCGGCTCGATCATGCCGGCACCCTTGGTGCAGCCGAGGATGCGGATTTCCTTCGTGCCGAGCTTGAATTTGGCGGCGGCGCGCTTGGGCAGCGTGTCCGTGGTCATGATGGCGCGCGAGAATTCCTCGAACGCTTCGGCTTCGGCGCTGCGTGCGGCGGTGAGCGACGGCAGAGCCGTGAGGATACTTTTTACGCGCAGTGGCGCGCCGATCACGCCCGTCGAGCAGACGAGAATATTTTCGGGCTTGCACTTGAGCTGCTTCGCGGTTTCGATGGCGGTCTGGCGCGACGCGGCAAAGCCGTCGGGACCGGTGCAGCAGTTCGCGTTGCCGGAATTGACGATCACGGCGCGCATCGCGTTCGCGGACTTTTCGAGGTGAGCGCGCGAGAGTTTCACCGGCGCGGCTTGCACGCGATTCGTGGTGAAGACGGCCGCGGCGTGTGCCGGCTTTTCGCTGACGAGAATGGCGAGGTCGAGCTTGCGTTTTTTCAGGCCGCAGTGCGTCGAGGCGAAAGTGAATCCGTGCGGCACGTCGCGCGATGAGATGGGTTTGTTCATGTTTAGCGTTCCACGGGCTGGGATGTAGTCGCGTTTGATGCGATGCGCTTTTTGAAATCGGCTAGCGCTGCAGCCACGGCGGTGGGCGAAGTTCCGCCGGGAGCCGCTTTGCGCGCGAGCGCGGATTCGACGGTGAGCGCGTTGCCAAGATCTTCGCCAAAAGCGCTCGAGAATTCTTTCAGGCG